>JAQVNN010000065.1 GCA_028703105.1 Paludibacter sp.
CAGCATATTTTTTTGGTTTTGTTTTGCGACATAAAGTTACTGAATATCAGTGACTTTACCAAATTTATATGCTGCTTTTTTGCTATATATCAGCAAGTTATCATACTTGCGAAAGTTTAATAATTTACTGAAAACTGGTTTTGTGAACCGATGATGAATCATTATCTTTGTCAAAAATCTATTTCTCAAAAAGGATATAAAAACGTGATACAAAAAGTACAAAAATTCATTGCAGAAAATGATTTACTTTGTTCTGGGAAAGGTCCCGTGATAGTCGGAGTAAGTGGCGGAAGTGATTCTATTGTACTGCTTGACATCCTGCTGAAATCAGGTTATGAGTGCATTGTGGCACATTGCAATTTCCATTTACGAACAGAAGAATCAATGAGAGACCAGGAGTTTGTTCGCATACTGGCTGAAAAACTAAAAATTCCATTTGTTTACATTGATTTTCAAACAGATAACTACGCAAAAGAACAAGGCATTTCTATTGAAATGGCAGCGCGTAATTTACGTTATGATTGGTTCGAAAAAATCAGTCTGGAACACGGTGCACAAGCCATCGCGACTGGTCACCACCTCGATGATAATATCGAAACAGTATTACTCAACTTAACACGTGGAACCGGATTGAAAGGGCTGACCGGCATGCCGGTGCGAAACGGAAAAGTGGTACGTCCTTTATTATCCTCTTCGCGTGTGGAGATAAAGCAATATATCGAAGAAAATCAACTGGAATTCGTAGAAGATTCATCCAATGCATCAACCGACATCATTCGGAATAAATTCCGGCATGTTATCATTCCCTTATTGGAAGAAATTAATCCGGCCTTCCGGAATAGCTGTAAAGAAACGATTGAAAACCTACAGGGCGCATACAAAATTTATCAACAGGAAATTGCAGCTATCCGCAATGATATCATGCACTTTTCGGACACCACCTTGTCGATTGATTACTTTAAACTAATTCAACACGAGGAATATCAAACCATTTTATTTGAATTGCTCAGAAATTATGGGTTTAACCGGGATCAGATCGGGCAAATTACGAGGAGTTTTCAGTCAGCATCCGGCAAACAGTTTTATTCCGGAACACATTGTCTGCTGAAAGACCGGAATCAGCTGATTGTTCGTCCCCATGTGATTATCTCTGATAATTTATCAAACTCAACAGTTGACAACAAGCTCAATATCCGCATTTTTGAGAAAGACATAGCTTTTAAGCTATCAAAAGACAATCAAACCATTCACCTCGATGCAGATAAAGTCACTCTACCCCTGAAGATTCGCGAATGGCAGGAAGCAGATTACTTTTATCCCCTCGGCATGAAAGGCAAAAAGAAACTAAGTGATTTCTTTATTGATCTAAAAATCAACCGTTTCGACAAAGAAAACATCCATGTTGTTCTCTCCGGCAATCAAATCGTGTGGGTAGTCGGACTTCGCATTGATGAACGGTTCAAGGTTACGGAGAAGACGAAACGGATTTTGGAGATAAAAGTGGTTAGTAGTCAATGAATAGTAATAAATCTCTTAAACTCTTAAAAATCAACAGCTAACCACTGACAACTATCCACTAACCATTACTCAACATTTCCCTCGCGTTCCTGATCGCTGCTTCGCTTATGGTTTTACCGCTTAGCATGGTGGCTATTTCATCCACTCTTTCTTTAGCTGATAGTTTTTGAATATAAGTTTCTGTTTGCTGACCAGAATCATCTTTATAGACCCTGAAATGGTGCTCCCCCCTGGCAGCAATTTGAGGTAGATGGGTAATGGTAACAACTTGCATAGATCGACTCATTTGCAACATAATTTCACCCATGCGGTGGGCAATTTCTCCAGAGACACCAGTATCAATCTCATCAAAAATAATGGTGGGCAAATCGGATTTATCCGCGATCAGGGATTTGATGGCCAGCATCAGGCGTGAAACTTCACCTCCGGAAGCAATCTGTTCAACGGGTTGTATCTCTCGGTTTTTATTCGCCGAAAATAACAATTGAACCTGATCGACGCCATTTTCTGTGTATTGCCGGGTATTGATAAGATTAACCTTAAACCGGATATTGGGCATACCCAGTTGAGAAAGTTGTTCAACCATGTGTTTTTCTATAAAATCAATCTGACGTTCTCTGCTTGCTGTAAGTTGAATTGCTTTCTCCTGCATTTGAGAATAAGCTATAGCCAACTTCTGCTCCGCACGACTGATTTCTTTTTCAAAAGATTCGATATGGAGCAACAGACTTGCATATTCCTCACGTTTATCAATGAGTTCGTCCACAGAACTGACTTTATGCTTTTGCATCAGGGAATATAAATCGCTGAGCCGATTTTCGACTTGTTCAAGCCGGGTTGGATTGAATTCAAGATTCTCCTGTAAATGGTATAAATCCTGATTTAAATCTTTAATATCAACATAAGCACTTTCAATTCTCTCCTGTTTTGCTTTTCCATCAGGAATAAACGTCGCTATTTTTGATAAAGAAGAAACCGACTCTTTCAATTGGGATAAACTTCCTTGTTCGCCATCAAGGATACTCACGATGTGGTTTAATTCAGTTTTAATCTCCTCGATGTGGCTCAGTTTTTCTTGTTCTGCCTCCAACTCTTGTTGTTCATGAGCCTGTAGTTTAGCTTCTTCCAGTTGGTTGTACTGAAAACGAATGAAATCTGTTTCAGAAGCAGCCCTGACAGCATCACTTTTAAGTTTTTCCAACACCTTTTCTTCTGTCTTCCAGGCACAATAAAGCTCGCGGTAAGCATTAAAAAGTTGCGCATTCCTGGCAACAGTATCTAGAATTTCCAACTGATAAGCAGCATTCGACAACAACAGGTTCTCGTGCTGAGAATGAATATCAATCAATCGGGTAGTTAAGTCACGAAGCACATTCAGAGCAACCGGTGTATCGTTGATAAAAGCTCTTGATTTCCCGTTGGAGGACAACTCTCTGCGGATAATACAATCTTTTGCATCCTGATCAAGATCATTAATTTCAAAAAAACTATGTAAATGCTGATATGCTGAAATATCAAACACAGCTTCGACCACACATTTATCCTCTTCTTTTTTTATGGACTTATTATCAGCCCTTTGTCCCAGAATCAGAGACAGAGCACCCAGTATGATGGATTTTCCGGCGCCGGTTTCCCCTGTCAGCACAGTTAAGCCTTGCTGAAAATCAATATCCAGCGTAGAAATTAAAGCATAATTTGAGATATAGATTGATTTCAACATATAAAACAACGCTATTTCATGATGGATTCATATCGCTCCGATTGAGTTGGATTGATGTCGGATAAGATTTCAATGACATTTTTTTTCTCCTGATCTGTGGCTCTTTTATAGATATTAATCAGTTCATCTGTCTTAGCATCAAGGAAGCTGGTAACAGCAATTGCAGAAGGTCTGGAACGATTTGTTTCTCTGAGCACAGACAAACCCGCGCTAACGTGGGCGCGGGCATTTACCATATTGATGGTCATTTCATCCAATCCCAAGCGATGATATTCATAGATATAATTTCTAAATTTTTTAAACGCCTCATCTGTAATATTGTTGACCAGGGCATAGCGGTTACGGGAACTTTCAAAAGCCCGCCATCCTGGCATATCAAGTGATTGCGCGGCATTCACGATACGTTCAGCAGCCTGAAAATAAGGTGTACCCCCAAGCCGTGAATAAGAATCCATATCGTACCCTATAATTATATAAGCATAATAAGTCAGCACAGCCGTCAGGTTTGAAGTAATAACATTTTCATTGAACTCCAGGACTTCAAATTCTTTATAGGTAAAAGCAAAATCATTATCCCTGAAGTTAAACAGCGGAGTGTTGTAAGAAGAGTTAAAGACAGGTCGCCTTGACTGAACCTGAATTTCCGCAGTAAAGAGCTCCTCTTCCACTTTCGAAACGATGATATTGATATTACACTCGATTTTCTCGTGCTGATCATACGACAAATCAGTCCATCTCCTGTTATTCAAAAAATCTGATGCTGATTTTTCCAGTGTATTAAAAACAGATTTATTTGTTCCCTGAACCATATCTGAATTAATTTTCAGACTACAATTAAGTTCCTGAGCAGGAATAAAAGTCCCCAAAAACAAAAAGAACAAGAGGTGCGAATATCTTATGTATTTACGATTCATTTATTTATTAGCAAACAAAAATTTAATTTTATTTATCAAAAAATCAAGGTGTTAATTTCTTTCACAATATCATCAGCCACATCCAGTTTACTTTTCAGCTCAAACTCTTTCTTCAAACCTGATCGGTGCAGGATGGTAACTTTATTTGTATCAAAGCCAAAACCTGAATCCGGATCACGCAAAGAATTCAACACAATGAAATCAAAATTTTTACGATCCATTTTTTTGATTGCATTTTCTTCTTCATTGTTTGTTTCCAGCGCGAAACCAACAATAAACTGTTCAGGTTTTTTTATTTTTCCAATCTCAGCTGCTATATCAACAGAAGGTTTCAGTTCCAGAAATATATTTTCACTGCCGCGTTTCATTTTCGTGGCGGCTGTTGCAACCGGTGTAAAGTCGGCAACAGCAGCACAGAGTATTGCTCCATCGACAGATTCGAACCTGCTTACAACGAATTTATGCATTTCCTGAGCAGACTCAACATTTATTCTCTCGATGTTTCTATAATACGGTGTGCTCAGGCTAACCGGTCCACAAACCAGCGTAACTTCCGCCCCGCGCCTTGCGCAGTTTTCAGCCAGGGCAAATCCCATTTTCCCGGAAGAAAAATTACCAATAAAACGTACGGGATCTATCATTTCGTATGTCGGACCAGCTGTGATAAGGACTTTTTTACCCTGCATATCTTTCGGAACAAAAAAATCATGCATATAACGGACGATATTTTCCGGTTCCTCCATTCTGCCCTTACCTTCTAATCCGCTTGCCAGTTCACCCACTGTAGGCTCAATGATGTGGTTACCATACGACCTCAGGGTATTCAGATTTTGTTTAGTAGAGGGATGAGCAAACATATCCAGGTCCATTGCCGGAGCAATAAAAACCGGGCATTTTGCCGACAAATAAGTCGTTATCAGCAAATTATCAGCAACTCCTGTCGCCATTTTAGCTATTGTATTTGCTGTAGCAGGAGCAATAAGCAACGCATCAGCCCACAAGCCCATGTCAACATGACTATTCCATTTACCATTTGTAGGATCAAAAAAATCCACCAGAATTGGATTTTTTGATAAAGTAGCCATCGTAAGTGGCGTAATGAACTCTTTTGCCAAAGGAGTCATCACTACCCTGACTTCAGCACCTTTTTGCACTAATAAACGCACAATTTGAGCTGATTTATAAGCTGCTATTCCACCGGTTACTCCTAAAATAATTTTTTTTCCACTTAACATAATGACCATGATTTAAACATTTTTATTCAATATATTGCAGTAGATGCTGCACAAAAATACAAAAAGAAATCAGATAAAATTCTGAAAAAAACAAAAGTCACAAAGAATGTTCAATAACGAACACGCCTTGTGACTATCAATTTCATTTTCCGGGAATTTTATTTCAGTCTTTCCTTCAGCGGATTTCTGTAATAAATTTTATCTTCAATAAATTCCTGTGTTGCCAGCAATACCGACTTTGGAAGTTTTTCAAAATAACGTGAAATTTCAATTTGTTCACGGTTTTCAAATACTTCTTCAATATTTTCCGAAGAATTTCCAAAGTCCTGCAATTTTTTATCAATTTCAGATTTGATTTCGGCACTGATTTGATTTGCCCTTTTAGCAATAACCATCACAGTTTCATATACATTACCAATTTCCTCGCTCAAGGCGTTCATATCACGTGAAACGGTAGTTGTAGGAGCATTAATTTTTTTGAAATCCATATGTTTTTTATTTAATCTTTTACAATTTGTTTTGATTCTGCGTATATTTTCTCAGCGTCCCTGCGAAATTTTCCACTTGGATATTCATTGATATAATTGTAATACTCATCAATGGTATCTCTGTAACGTTCAGTTTTTTTATCTTCCACACTCTGAAGTGCCTGCTGGTACTTCGACTGAAGAATGATAAAAGATAATTCTTCACGATAATCACTTGCAGGATAATTCTTCAGGGCATTTTGTGCTACAACGATGGCAGACAAATAATTGTTTCCCAAATAATTTCCGAGATTATAATAAAGCCTTGCGCTCAAAAACTCTTTGTAAACCAACTTACTTTTCAGCTCATCAAGCAATTTATTTACTTCCGGGACTCTTTCACTTTCAGGATGAATATCCAGGAACTCCTGAAAAGCATTGATAGCATCACGCGTTGCAGTTTGATCGAGTCTGGCATCTGGTGAATCAAGGTAATAGCAATACCCGATCATAAATCTGGCCTCAGTGATATAAGTTCCTTTGGGATACGTTTTCACATAAGTGTTGTAATACTCACTGGCCGTAAAATAATCTTTTTGTCCCATGTAGGAACGCGCCATATAATTAAGAATCTGCTCGGAACGTTCAGTTCCCTTGTAATACCTAGACACATCATCAAACAAAGTTGATGCACGCATAAAATCATTTTTTTCAAAATATTCTACTGCTTTATTATATTTCAGTTCGGGATCGTCGCTTTTCAGTAAATTTTGATATTCACTGCAAGAAACCGAAGCAATAAAAACAATTATGATGGCTAAGTATTTCTTCATAAGAAAATTGGATTGCAAAAGTAATTAATTTTAATGTAATAATAAAATTTTTCCACACTATTCATTGAAGTATTTCTCAAAACCTTCAGAATAGCTAACTTGATAGTTTCCTGCTTTATCTGCATAAATTAAGTAACATTCGATATCAGGAATACGGCGACATACGGCCAGACTGCTATCGACACCCAACACCATAAAAGCCGTTGCAAAAGCATCAGCACGCATGGAAGATGCCGCTATAACCGTGGCACTTAACAAATTATGATCTACAGGATAACCTGTATGCGGATTTATTGTATGAGCAAATTTTTTCCCGTCTTTATAATAATATTGACGATAGTTGCCCGAAGTTGCCAGGCCACAATTACTGATTGCCAGGATGGTTTGTAATTTTCTTTGCTCATCAAAGATTTCTTCTGTCGGCCTGTCAATCCCGATTTGCCATTTTTTACCGTTGGGATTCAATCCCTTACAGGCAATTTCCCCTCCAATTTCAACCATATAATTTTCACACCCGTGCGCTTCAAGGAGTTTTCCGATTATATCAGATGATTGCCCTTTTGCAATGGCGCTCGCATCCAGCAGAATACGTTTATCTGATTTTAGGAGTTTTTTGTTTTCAAGCCTAATTTTATGATAGCCAATGTAGGGCAGAATTGAATTCACATCAGGTATTTTCTTTCTCTCCTGATTTCCAAATCCAAACCCCCAGGCATTAACAAGAGGCGCTACTGTAATATCAAACGCACCACTTGTATTCTGAGACACCAAAACTGCTTCGTGGTACATGGTTTCAAAATATTCGTCAACAATGACACTATCATCATTGTTGTTGATTCTTGAAATAATAGAATTCGAATTGAAAGTTGACAACGAAAGTTCAAACTCCCGCATCTTCGCTTCAATTTCAGTCTGTAAATTTTTTCCTTCCGGCTGCAAATAGGTGACATGATAAAATGTACCATGAATCCGGCCACTATTCTTTATATATTCCTGTTCCTGTTGATGATTATGCTGACAAGAAAGCAGAACAAGTGTCAACAGAACCGAGAAAATCACTTTATTTTTCATGTATATAACTTAATCAAACATCAGTCTTTTACCTCGAACGTCCGCATTTACTTTGCTGTTATTATAGGCAAGCCGGCCGTTTACCCAGGTTTTTTCAACAACATGATTAAAAACTGTTCCTTCGAAAGGCGACCAGCCACATTTTGACAACACAATTTCAGAAGTAACATGCATTGATTTAGCGGGATTAACCAATACCAAATCAGCATAATAACCCGGTTGAACATATCCTCTTTTTTGCACCCTGAATAAATCAGCCGGGGCATGACACATTTTTCTAACCACCTGTTCAACAGAAAAACAGCCTTTTCTCGCCATTTCCAGCATAACCAGCAGTGAAAATTGAATCAGGGGACCACCCGATGCCGCTTTCAGACAGTTTCCTTCTTTTTCTCTCAACAAATGAGGTGCATGGTCAGTAGCTACCACATCAATTAAATCCTGATTCAACGCTTCAATCAATTTTTGCCGGTCATCCTCTGTTTTGATAGCCGGATTCCATTTGATGCGGTTTCCGTATTGTTCATAATCCTGATTTGAAAACCAAAGGTGATGCACACAGACTTCAGCCGTAATTTTTTTCTCTTTTAATGGTAATTTATTGCTAAACAAAGCCATCTCATGCGCGGTGGATAAGTGCAACACATGCAGGCGGGCATTGTATCGGGCTGCCAGTTCAACAGCAAAAGCCGATGATTTATAGCAAGCTTCGGCATCTCGAATCAAGGGATGAAACTGAATTGGTAAATCATCCCCGTATTGTGTTTTATACCTCGCTTTATTTGCCTGAATAGTGCTTTCATCTTCGCAATGTGTCGCAATCAACATGGGAATCTCTGCGAAAATACGACTTAACGTCTCCTTATCATCGACCAACATATTGCCGGTAGAAGCACCCATAAACACCTTCACACCACAGACTTCCGAAGGATTTACTTTCTTCAGTTCATTTATATTATCATTGGTAGCACCCATATAAAATGAGTAATTGGCCACTGATTTTTCAGCTCCAAGTTTGTATTTATTTTCCAATGCTTCGATGGTGGTTGTCAGCGGCATGGTATTGGGCATTTCCATGAAAGATGTGACTCCGCCTGCCACAGCGGCCATCGATTCTGTTGCTATATCAGCCTTATGAATGAGTCCCGGTTCCCGAAAATGTACCTGATCATCGATAACACCCGGTATCAGCCACAGTCCGGTTGCATCTATCACCTCATCAGCATGTACATCCTCTGGGATATCACTCCCGGAAATAACAGCACTAATCAGTTCCCCATCCAACAACACAGAACCCGTAAAGCGCTTTCCATCATTGATGATGGTTGCATTTTTGATTAATAACATGATATTTGCTGTTCATTATTTGTTTTTCACTATTTAAGATGTGCTATTGCGCGTCTCTACATTACACCTTACGACTGGGGTATTTTCTCCTCCAGCTTTCCAATTTTAACTGAACCACGCCCAGAAAAGCTTCACCAAAGATACCACCACTCATTTTAGAAGTACCAAGTTCCCTGTTAATGAAAATGATAGGTACTTCCACCAGCTTAAATCCACATTTATAGGCAGTAAATTTCATTTCTATCTGAAAAGCGTACCCTTTAAACCGGATTTTATCCAGTTCGATGACTTCAAGCACCTCTCTTTTGTAACATTTAAATCCGGCTGTTGTATCTGCGATTTTCAGGCCCAGCACAAAACGTACATATTTGGATGCAAAATAAGACATAAGCACCCTGCCAATCGGCCAGTTAACCACATTAACACCACTTACATAGCGAGAACCTATTGCCACATCAGCTCCATTATTACATGCATTATGTAACTTCACCAAATCATTTGGATTATGCGAAAAATCCGCATCCATCTCGATGATGTAATCATATTTACGTTCCAGCGCCCATTTAAAACCGGCGATGTAGGCCGTACCGAGTCCCAGCTTGCCTTTTCTTTCAAGTATATGCAATCTGTCCGGGAATTCTTTTTGTAGTCGCTTTACGATGTTGGCGGTACCATCCGGAGAGCCGTCATCAATGATTAGCAGTTCAAATTCAACTTCCTGTGCAAACACAGCCCGGATAATATTTTCAATATTTTCCTTCTCGTTATAAGTGGGGATAATGACAAGACAGAGGGACATAACTGTATATTTACGATTTACATATTCACGATTTACTAACTACCAACTATACGCTATTAGCAACTCACTCAAATACAAACAACTCTGTCGGAGCGAATCTTTCCAGTATAATCAGTTTCAAATCTTTTCCTACTTTAATATTTTTTTTCTCCAGATAACTTTTCACTGTAGTAAACGCAACATCGGGATGGTTATTTTCTTTGCTCAGATGACAAAGAAATATTGCTTCCAGGTGATCCTGGTAATTTTCCGCAAGAAATTCTCCCGTTTGATTGTTGCTTAAATGTCCGGTATTTGATCTGATTCTTCGTTTTAAATCGGCAGGATAATGTCCGGTTGAAAGCATATTTTCATCATAATTAGCTTCAAAAACCATATAATTTGCCTTTTTCAGATGGTTAGAAGCGTCTTCACAAACATATCCCAAATCAGTAGCAAAAGCAAATTTTTTCCCTTGATATTCAATTGTATATCCTACGCTATCAGTAGCGTCATGGGAAACAGGGAAAGCTGTAATTTTAAAGTCAGCGATTTCAACCGTTTCATGTTTTTCGATGTATCTCCTGCTTCCATTCAATTTTTCAGTAACACAATAACTGTTATTAATTCCTTCGTGAATTTTCCGGGTAGTATATACCGGAACATGATGATTTTCTCCAATTGAACCAATCGCACGGATGTGGTCTGCATGGTCGTGTGTTATAAATACGCCCCCAATATTCTGAAAATCAAGGCCAATCGCCCTGAGATTTTTTCTGATTGTCCTAACCCCTATTCCTGCATCAATCAAAATTCCACAAGAGGCATTTCCAATGAAATAGCAATTTCCACTGCTGCCACTTGCAAAACTTTGAAAACGCAATCTATCCATAAAAATCTTATTTTAACTTTTTAATTCATGCAAAGGTAGAATTAATAAACTAAATTATTGTAATTTTGCGCGTCTTTATTACAAAAAATATCTAAATATTCGGATGGTTATCCTACATATAGAAACTTCAACACATGTATGTTCAGTTGCACTGAGCGAAAAGGAAAAATGCATTTTTCAGCGGTCGAGCTACGACGGGATGAATCATGCCGCCCTGTTGAGTCTTTTTATACAGGACATATTGGATTTATTGAGAAAATCGGGTAAAAAATTAGATGCGGTTGCCGTGAGTAGCGGTCCGGGATCCTATACCGGTTTACGCATCGGTGTTTCCACAGCCAAAGGCTTGTGTTACGGACTCGATATTCCGTTGATTAGTGTCAGCACATTGGAAATCATAACCATAGCAGCACAGCAAACGCTATCGCCGAATGAAAACCGTTTGTTTGTTCCCATGATTGACGCCAGAAGAATGGAAGTTTACGATGCCATTTTCAATGCCAAAGGAGCAATTATCAGAAACACAGCAGCCAGTATCATTCAGGAAAATGCTTATGCGGAATGGCTTAAAAACAATCAGCTTTATTTTTTTGGAAACGGAGCAGCCAAATGCAAACAAGTTATTACATCTCCAAATGCAACTTTCATTGATGACATTCATCCATTGGCAGAAAATATGATTGTACCAGCCCTGAAAAAATACCAGCAACAACAATTCGAGGATGTCGCGTATTTTGAGCCGTTTTATTTGAAGGAGTTTCATGTCAATGCCTGAAATATATTGACCGTTTTTAGAGTATAAATTAACTTTAAAAGCGAGTCTATTATGGCACATTTAACACAATTAAAATTATCACAGTCCGAGCGTCGGCGACGTCATTTTAGCGA
>JAQVNN010000066.1 GCA_028703105.1 Paludibacter sp.
CAAAGAAAAAAGACGCGTCTCTTTTCTTTGAAAAAATCACAAAACACTATAATTTAAAATTAATATCATGTTTAAAATTTAATATAAAACGGTCAACGTTATTCAGGCATTAATAATTAATAACTGACCACTGACCACTAACCACTAACCACTTATTTACCTTTATCTAATCTTATAGTCACACAGCGCTTTCCCTTTGGCGATGTTATTCAGTTTTGATTTGAGCATTTGTCGGCGCAGGGGATTAACATGGTCGGTGAATAAGCTGCCTTCCAGGTGGTCGTATTCATGCTGAATTACCCTGGCAATATAATCTTCGAACTCATCGGTATGTTGTTTGAAATCAGCATCGAAATATTGAATTTTAATCCATTCGGCGCGAAAAACCTTTTCGCTGATACCCGGGATACTTAAACAGCCTTCGTTTCCTTCCACTTCTTCTTCACTCATTTCGAGCATTACCGGATTAATCATGACTGTTTTAAAACTACCCAGTTTCGGATCCTCTTCTATCAACGGTGCCAAATCAATAACAAGTAAACGAATAGGTAATCCAATCTGAGGAGCAGCCAATCCAACACCATCTGCATGGTACATGGTTTCGAACATGTCTCCAATCAATTTTTTTAGTTCAGGGTAATCAGGTCCGATTTCTTCAGCATGTTTTCTTAAAACGGCATTTCCGTATGTATAAATAGGTAAAATCATTGTGTTGATGCTAAATAAGTTTGTAAAATAATGGTCGCAGCTACTTTGTCGACCAGGGCTTTATTCTGCCTGTCTTTCTTTTTCAGGCCGGCCTCTAAAATGGTTTTCTGAGCAATAGAAGAAGTGAAGCGTTCGTCCACATAAATAATCTCCTTGTCGGGAAATGCCCGTTGCAGCCCCTTGACAAATGGTTCGATATATTGCATGGATGCCGAAAATTCGCCACTCATTTGCCGGGGCAGCCCCACCACGATTTTTTCAACATCTTCTTTTTCCATGTATTTTTTCAAATAATCGAAAATTTCATGTACCGGAATTGTGTCCAATGCATTCGCGGTGATTTTCAGCGGATCTGTTACCGCTAAGCCTACCCGTTTCTGTCCGTAATCTATGGCTAATATTCTTCCCATGTTCAAAAAACTGGTGCAAAAGTACAAAAATTAAGTTGGAATTTAAAAAAATATGTATCTTTGCAACCGAATCTGGTATCGGTATAAAGTCATTATGCTGATAAAAGGGAATACGGTGTGAATCCGTAACAGTACCCGCTGCTGTAAGCTCCGGATCTATGTTTTGAACAACTCTTTGCCACTGGGAAACCACCCTGACAATGTATAAAGTATTATTTCTTTATAATTAAAACAGGGCAGCCGGGAAGGCGTTCAAAACGGGAGTAAGTCAGAAGACCTGCCTGATTCAACACGACTTTTTTGCTTTCGGGAGTTACGGCAAACAGAGGAAAATCAAGCATTTTTCATCTATTTTCTTTATTCATTTTTCGGTTAGAAGAAGAGTCGTATGTACGTGTTTTGACTATTAACAATTTAAATGAATAAGAAAATGAAAAAAAGTTTTGTATTACTCTTTGCCGCGTTTTTATTTGTAGCATGTGAAACGGAAACAGGACATTTACTGGTAAATGATTTTGAAGATGTTGTGTTGGACGAGTCGGGTTATTATAACGGATCGGATACGACCGGAACTTTAATTGAAGGGCGGTATTATAACCCGATCTACTCCAAATCAGTATCATTAATTAATCGTTATAAACCAGATTGGCAATATTGGGATGGCTTTGCCGTTTCATCTCTTACCGACAGCGTAACATCCGGTCCAGCAAATCAATACAGTGTTATTGCCGGGCATGGAGCCAGCGGATCTGTTAAATTCGCGTTGGCATATGATTCAGCAGAAATTCATCTGCCATATATTAACAGTTATCAGAAAGTAAAAAGTGTGATGTTGACTAATTCTACTTATGCCTATTATGATATGCTTAAAGGGAGTGATTATTCCAAACAATTTAAAGCAGGCGACTGGTTTAAGGTGATAATCAGAGGATTTTCAGGTGATGTTCAGACGGGGAAAGTAGCGTTTTATCTAGCAGATTTCAGAGATGGTAAATCCCTGATTGTACATGACTGGACAAAAGTCTCATTAAGCGCTTTGGGTGCCGTTGATAAACTGATATTTACTTTTGATTCCAGTGATAAAGGAATTTTTGGAGTAAACACCCCGAAATATGTTTGTGTGGATGATTTAGTGGTTGAAGTCGAAGAAGGGTGTGATTGCCTCAAAGATTAGTAAATAGGCTGAAAGCCGGTTATATCTGACATAATTTCACCGGCGGGCAGTTTGACCGGACTTTTCAGTCCGGTTTTTTATTTTTTGATTTTGAAAATGAGCAGGGTAGCTTAAAATGCAGGATATATTGCCGGATAATATTTGCAGATTCGCAAAAAAGCAGTACTTTTGCGCCGGGTAAGTCCCATACGACCAGCTCCCATTGAACTCCCCCAGGGCCTGACCGCAGCAAGGGTATTTGGTTGTAGCGGTGCGATGTGGGGTGCTTACCCACCTGCCTCTTTAGCTCAGCTGGCCAGAGCACGTGATTTGTAATCTCGGGGTCGTTGGTTCGAATCCGACAAGAGGCTCGAAATAAAAATCCCGGAATGATTTAAATGTCATTTCCGGGATTTTTGCTTTATGTCGGATTTTAAGAGTTTATCGGCCTTATATAAAAGAACCGCATTGTTTTTGTTGAGAAAACTCCTGATGACAGGATTTGAGATGCATGCTTTCTTTGTAATCTGCTGAGTCGAAGACTTACCCGAGGGCGCAGCCCGCCATTGAAAACCGACATTACTCGTTGAAAAATTAGTGTTGAGTTTTCCAATCTCTAAAACAATGCGGCCATTTCTTTTATGATGCAAATATAACATAATTCTGCTGAAAAAGGTTCTGTTTAACTGGTTTTTTCACCTAATTTTCAAATTATTTATACTATAAGCCTTTAAATTGAAAAAACGACCTGATAATTTCGCAAATTCAAAAAATATAGCTACTTTTGTTGCCGTTTAATTTTTTAATATAATACGTATAAAACTTATCATCATAGATTGTTATGTCAAAGAAAACCGTAAAAAAACAGGATGAATTTGAAAATGTAGAACATGCGTTAACCGCTTCAGAAGCATTTATCGAAAAATACCAGAAACAAATACTCTATGGTTTGGGTGTGGTTGCGGTATTGGTGATGGGTTTTCTGGCTGTCAATAATTTCTATATGAAACCAAGAAGTGCAGAAGCAGCCAATGAAATGTATAAATCTCAGTTGTATTTTGCAAAAGATTCATTTTTGCTGGCACTGGAAGGAGATGGTTTTGAGTCAATCGGTTTTGAAGCGATCAGTTCAGATTACAGTCTGACTGAATCCGGAAATCTCGCCAAAGCATACGCAGGTATATGTTATTACAACCTGGGTGAATATGAAAACGCAATCAAGTATCTTTCAGGATACGATGGCGATGATCAGTATTTCTCAATTACGGTTCTCGGGTTAATCGGAGATTGCTATGTAGAACTTGGTGAAACAGATAATGCTGTTCGTTTCTTCAGTAAAGCTGCTGAATCCGGTAATGAAGTGCTGGCTCCCATATTTCTTAAAAAAGCGGCTATTGTGTTTGAATCAACCGGAAAAACAGATAAAGCATTAAAAAATTATCAGATAATCAAAGAAAAATATCCTATGAGTCAGGAGGCACAGGATATTGACAAATATATCACTCGTCTTCAGTAATTGCTAATGGCTACTCAGTATCAGAATCTTTCAGAGTACGACCCGGATTTACTCCCGTCAAAAGAAATTTTAGAAAAACAAAGTTATGCCATTGCTGTTTCAGATTGGAATCCACAGGTTACACATGCGTTGCTGAAAGGAGCCATTGAGGGTTTGACCGGCAATGGTGTATTGAAAAGGAACATCAGTGTAGTGCATGTTCCCGGTACTTTCGAACTGACGTACGCTGCCAAACAGTTTGTGTCTGAAAACGCAAAGAGTAAAAAATACAATGCAGTTATCGTGCTGGGTTGTGTGGTTCAGGGAGAAACCCCCCATTTCGACTATGTTTGTCAGGGCGTAACACAAGGAGTTGCTGCGCTGAATTCAGCTGAAAACACTTGTCCGGTTATTTTTGGAGTGCTCACTACCAATACGATGCAACAAGCGTTGGACAGAGCTGGCGGATTTCATGGAAATAAAGGCGTGGAAGCCGCAATTACTGCCATAAAAATGGCCAATATTGTTTGGTAAAACAAAAAAAAAATGTATTTTTGCACCGCTTTTAGGGCAGTTACCAAAGTGGCCAACTGGGGCTGACTGTAACTCAGCTGTCTTTCGACTTCGGAGGTTCGAATCCTTCACTGCCCACTTTTTGCGGAAGTAGCTCAGTTGCTAAAAGATAGACAATAAGATGCTCTATCAACTGAGTGAAAGTGCAGTAGTTATTTTTTGCGGAAGTAGCTCAGTTGCCAAAAGATAGACAATAAGATGCTCTATCAACTGAGTGAAAGTGCAGTAGTTATTTTTTGCGGAAGTAGCTCAGTTGCCAAAAGATAGACAATAAGATGCTCTATCAACTGAGTGAAAGTGCAGTAGTTATTTTTTGCGGAAGTAGCTCAGTTGATAGAGCATTAGCCTTCCAAGCTGAGGGTCGCGGGTTTGAGCCCCGTCTTCCGCTCTCACAGACCGGTAAGGTCTGAAATAAAAAGAGGATGCAACATCAGATGCATCCTCTTTTTTAATTATCTGTCCTTTTTTTTCTACAATCAGGCTCCCAATGCTTTTAACGCTTCATAAACCAAAAATGTCGGCCATACGATGGCTTTCAGGAAACCCAATACACCGATCCAGAATGTAGTTGCCTGCGAAATGAAATATACGGCAGCTCCGATAAAACCCAATCCATAGACTGCACCGCTACTTGCACCACAATCCGAATACTTCGGTTTGCAACAATTGTTGTTTTGTTCTTCTGACATAGCTCTAAATTTTAAAAGTTTAATATAACAATCGAAAAACGCTAAATATCTTGTCATTAACCACTGATCACTGATTCTCCCCCCCCGTTCTGATAGAACCTGCACCATGGTTTCAACCCGCATATCTCACATTTGGGTTTCCGGGCCTGGCAAACATAACGGCCGTGCAGGATTAACCAGTGATGTGCTTTGGGAATCAATGTTTCCGGAATATATTTCACCAGTGTTTTCTCCGTTTGCAGCGGATTCTTTGAATTGGTAGTAAGTCCCAAACGTTCTGAAATCCGGAATACATGTGTATCTACAGCCATAGCCGGTTTGTTATATACCACAGAAGCAATTACGTTGGCGGTTTTACGTCCTACACCCGGCAGTTTTTGCAAGTCATCAATATTGTCAGGCACGATTCCGTTGAAATCAGTCAGGAGTTTTTGCGCCATGCTGACCAAATGTTTCGCCTTGTTGTTTGGATATGAAATGGACTTGATGTAGCTCAGGATTAAATCGGGACTCGCAGCCGCCAGACTTTCAGGGGTAGGGAAGTCGGCAAACAATTTCGGCGTGGTCATATTGACCCGTTTGTCGGTGCATTGTGCCGATAAAATAACCGCAATCAATAACTGAAAAGGGCTATTGTTGTAATGCAGTTCCGTTTCGGCAACAGGCATGTTCTCCTGAAACCACTTGATTATTTCCTGATATCGCTGTTTGGTTGTCATAGCATTGAAACTGCAAATTTATATAATTATCACTAATCCTGTCATCTTCTGCGCAAAATTATCCAGATAATTACCGGTGCGCCGAATAAAGCGCTTACTGTGTTGATGGGCAGCGTATAAGTCGGAATCTGGGTGATGATATCACAAATCAGAATCAAAGAAGCTCCGATTAAAACAGAGGCCGGGATTAAAATTTTATGTACCGATGTTTTGAATATGCCTCTGGCAATGTGTGGAACCGCTACACCTACAAAAGCAATCGGACCGGTAAAGGCCGTGATGCTTCCGGCTAAAATACCTGTTGCCAGTACCATTAATATGCGTGTTGATCGGATGTTAATTCCCAATCCTTTCGCGTAATTTTCGCCCAAGAGCAGTCCGTCAGATTTTTTGTGTAAATAAAAGGCCAGTAACAATCCCACGCTGATAATTGGAATGAGAATTTGCAGGTTTTCCCGGCTGACGGCACTCAGACTTCCGAATGTCCATAAGACGTATAATTTGATGGCGTCCGGATTAGAAAAGTTTTGCAGAATGCTCACGATAGAGCTGGCAATGGTACCGAACATAATGCCCACAATCAGCAGGGAAACAGCATTTTGCAATTTATAAGAAACCCCGATTACCAGTAGCAAAACCAGGGCAGCCCCGATGATGGCCGATGCGATGATTCCCCAGCCACTGTTGATCCAGAAAGCGGGCAGGAGCGAAGCGCTCATCATGGTAATGGCTACACCCAGACTGGCGCCCGAACTTACTCCCAGGATATACGGGTCGGCCAGTGGATTGCGGAAAAGTGTCTGCATCAGTAAGCCTGCAACCGACAAAGATGCACCGGCAAGTATGGCCGAAATCGCTTTTGGAACCCTGAAATTCAGCAGGATTTCCGTGTGAATGGTGTCAGCATTGTTTCCGGTAAAAATATTGATAATTTCACTGAAAGGAATCCGGATGCTGCCGATAACCAAATCCAACAGAAACAGGCATGCTGTGCCAATCAACAGGGGGATAAAAAGCCGGTATGTTTTTTTTGATGTCATTCAATACTGGGTATCAACAAAACGCACCAAAATTAAGAAAAATACAAGGAGTTGCAAAATGATGCAAAAAAATAATCCTGATTTACGAAAAATTGAATCTTATACGGATAATAATATTATATTTGCACGTATTACAAGAAGAGAGCAGATGGATACAAAGTTAACATTAAAATTAGATAAAGCTGTTATAGAGCAGGCAAAAGCCTATGCAGCGAAAAAGAATAAAAGTCTGTCCAGATTAATTGAAACCTATTTAAAAACTTTAGTAAATAAAAACCAAGAGCTTCTGAAAAACGATTTTGAAATTACACCTTTTGTAAAAAGTATGAGAACCGGCAAAAGCTTACCTGCAGATTTAGATGCAAAGTCAACTTACAGAAATTATTTAAGTGAAAAACATAAATAATGATGTGATGAAACCAAGACTTTTTTGGGATACCAATGTCATGTTGGACTTGTTAGCAGAGAGGGAACCCTATTTTGAAGATGCAGAAATAATTGCCAGCCTGGCAGATAAACATAAAATCAAATTATTTGTGTCAACGCTTTCTTTTTCAACTTGTGCTTACTTATTAGAGAAAATTCATCCTGCTGATACAGTCAGGGAGAAACTCAGGAAATTTAAAATTCTGGCTGAAATATCAAGTTTAGACAATGATGTTATAGAGAAAGGCTTGAATGCAAAATTCAGTGATTTTGAAGATGCACTACAGTATTTCTCTGCATTGAATTCCAATTGCGATATAATCATCAGTAGGAATGTAAAAGATTATAAATCAGTAGATATCCCTGTGATGACTCCAAAAGAATTTTTATTGAGTCTAAAAACGAAATGATGCTTTACCCTTCCGATTTCGAACATAAAACCGATTTTTCTGCCATACGCCTGATACTGAAAGAGAAATGCATTTCAACTTTAGGGAAAGAAAAGGTGGATGAAATTACTTTTTCCGCTGATTACGGGCAGGTTATCCGGCAAATCAGTCAGACCGACGAGATGCTACGCCTGATGCAGGAAGCCACGGAAGCCCTGCCTGTGGGTGATTTTTTTGATATTCGCCGTGGCTTGTCCCGCGTGAGGGTAGAGGGTTTGTATCTGGATGAGAGTGAAATGTTTGAGCTGCGACGTGCATTGGAGGCTGTCAGGCGACTAGTTGCCTATATTGCAGCTCAGGATGCCGATCTGTATCCTCATTTACACGAACTATTAGAAGGAGTCGCAATTTTTCCTGATATCATCCGACAGATTGATGCTATACTCGATAAGTTCGGCAAGATAAAAGACAATGCGTCGCCCGAACTGAACCGCATCCGCAGGGAGATGCTGCAAGTGCAAAGTTCTGTCTCCAAATCACTGCAGGCCATTTTGCGACAGGCGCAGGCCGATGGCTATGTCGAGAAAGATGTGGCGCCGACAGTGCGTGAGGGACGATTGGTTATTCCTGTTTCACCTGCCTTCAAGCGGAAAATTTCGGGTATCGTGCACGATGAGTCGGCAACAGGTAAGACAGTCTTTATTGAACCGGCACAAGTGGTGGAAGCCAATAATCGCATCCGCGAGCTGGAAGGAGAGGAGCGCAGGGAAGTAATCCGGATTTTAATCGCCTTTACCGATTTTGTTCGACCTTTTACGGAAGATATTTTTCAGTCGCAATACTTCTTAGGAGAAATTGATTTTCTGCGTAGTAAAGCCTTGTTTGCCCTGCAAATCAATGCCATTAAACCGCGGGTAGATGATGCTTGTCTGTTAGAATGGCAAAAAGCCGTGCATCCCATCTTGTATCTTTCGCTGCTGAAACAGCAAAAACAAATCGTTCCACTGGATATTGCGCTGAACGAACATCAGCGCATCCTGTTGATTTCCGGTCCGAATGCCGGTGGAAAGTCTGTATGTCTGAAAACAGTAGTGTTGTTGCAATACATGTTGCAGTGCGGGTTGTTAATTCCTGTGCATGATAGCAGTCGTTGTGGCATCTTCGAACGACTTTTTATCGATATTGGTGATGAGCAATCCATTGAAAACGACCTTTCTACTTACAGTTCACATTTGATGAACATGAAGTTTTTCATCCGGAACAGTCAGGAGAAAACCCTGTTGCTGATTGATGAATTTGGAACGGGGACAGAGCCCATGATTGGCGGTGCACTGGCAGAAGCCACACTTGAACGCTTCAACAGGAATAAGGCTTTCGGGGTGATTACGACCCATTATACCAATTTAAAACATTATGCCGAAGATGCCGAAGGTATCGTGAATGGCGCCATGTTGTATGACCGCCAGCACCTGCAACCTCTGTTTATCCTGCAAATTGGCAATCCGGGTTCTTCTTTCGCGGTTGAGATTGCACGGAAAATAGGTTTACCGGAAGATCTGATTGCCGATGCCGCAGCAAAAGTCGGTTCGGAGCATTTAGATTACGATAAACATTTGCAGGATATCGTCAGAGACAAACGATACTGGGAAAAGAAAAGACAGCAGATCCGGCAGAAAGAAAAGAAATTAGAAGAAGTGTTGGCAAAATACGAGACCGAAATGGCCGACATCAACCGTCAGAAAAAAGAAATTACCCAACAAGCCAAAGCCGAAGCGCAGCAACTGCTGACAGATGCCAATGCGAAAATTGAGAATACCATCCGGCAAATCAAGGAAGCGCAGGCTGAGAAAGAAAAAACGAAGACAATCCGGAAAGAACTGAGCGAGTTCAGAGAGAGAATCAGGGAACAGCAGGTGTCAGAACCAAAACCTAAGGTTAAGATACCACAAAAGCCCTCAGTTCAGCCTGTAAAAACAGATAAACCGGTACTGGCAACAGGCATGCAGGTGCGTTTAAAAGGTCAGCAAGCTGTTGGGAAAATCCTGGAGATGCAGGAGAAAACAGCCGTTGTGGCCTTCGGTCAGCTTAAATCAACGGTCAAACTGAATCAGTTGGAGCCGGTCAGCAACAACCGCCTGAAAAAAGAACAGCGAAGCGAACATGCCCCCGGTACGGTGACAGAGAATGTCCGTCAGCGCAAACTCCATTTCAAATCCGAAATTGACGTGCGGGGCATGCGAGGCGATGAAGCCTTGCAGGCCGTGATGTATTTCATCGACGATGCCCTGATGGTGGGGGTATCTTCTGTACGGATCCTGCATGGAACCGGCACCGGAGCCCTGCGTCAGTTAATCCGCCAGTACCTCGGTACGGTTCACGGTATCCGCAGCTATCACGACGAACATGTACAGTTCGGCGGGGCAGGCATTACGGTGGTAGAAATCGAATAAAATTATTTTCTGTCGTCAAAAAAAAATCGTACCTTTGCGACCGGAAAAACGGAGACAACAAACCGTTATATTGCTAAGGAATCATTAACAATTTCATAATCATCAGACATGAGTAAAATTGAAAAAATCGTTGCCCGTGAAGTGCTTGACTCACGCGGTAACCCTACTGTAGAAGTAGATGTAATGTTGGAATCAGGTGTTATCGGCCGTGCTGCCGTACCATCAGGCGCTTCAACAGGTGAAAACGAAGCCATTGAATTGCGCGACGGAGACAAAAAACGTTACTTAGGTAAGGGTGTTTTGAAAGCCGTTGAAAACGTGAACAAAGTAATCGGCCCGGCTTTGGAAGGAGTAGATGCATTGCAACAACGCGCCATCGACAAGATGATGATCGCGATGGACGGAACCAAAACAAAATCGAAATTAGGTGCTAACGCCATCCTCGGTGTTTCTTTGGCTGTTGCGAAAGCTGCTGCTGAATACCTTGGCATGCCTTTGTATCGCTACATCGGTGGAACAAACGCTTTCACTTTGCCAGTTCCGATGATGAACATCATCAACGGTGGATCACACTCAGATGCTCCTATCGCATTCCAGGAATTCATGATTCGTCCGGTGGGCGCTAAATCATTCCGCGAAGGTCTCCGCATGGGTGCAGAAGTTTTCCACTCACTGAAAAAAGTATTGCACGACCGCAACCTGAGTACTGCTGTAGGCGACGAAGGTGGTTTTGCTCCTAATTTGGCAGGTGGTACCGAAGATGCATTGGAGTCAATTCTTGACGCAGTTAAAAAGGCCGGTTACAAACCAGGTGTTGATGTAATGATTGGTCTCGATTGTGCTGCTTCAGAATTCTTCAAAGATGGTATCTACGACTATTCAAAATTCGAAGGACCAAACGGAAAAAAACGCAATTCTGCTGAACAAGCTGATTATTTAGCTGAACTGATTTCAAAATACCCAATCGATTCTATCGAAGACGGTATGGGCGAAAGCGACTGGGATGGCTGGAAACTGTTGACCGAAAAAATCGGAGACAAATGTCAGTTGGTAGGTGACGACTTGTTTGTAACCAACGTGGAATACCTGAAAAAAGGTATCGATCTGGGTTGCGCCAACTCTATTCTGATCAAAGTAAACCAGATTGGTTCGCTGACCGAAACACTGGATGCTATCGAAATGGCACACCGTGCAGGCTACACTTCAGTAACTTCACACCGTTCAGGTGAAACCGAAGATGCTACTATTGCCGACATCGCCGTAGCTACCAACTCAGGTCAGATCAAAACCGGTTCATTGAGCCGTTCCGACCGGATGGCTAAATACAATCAGTTACTCCGCATCGAAGAAGAACTGGGTGACTTAGCTGTGTATGGCTACAAAAAATAAGCTGTAACAACAGGTTTTTATATTATAAATGAAAGCTGCTGAATCGAAAAGATTGATCTGCCCCCAAAAAGTTGGACGGATTAATAATTAAAATTTATGAGGACTGAGTTCGGAACATAACCGGACTTAGTCCTTTTAGTTTGTTTTTGATTCTGAAGTTGTTATAATAATAAATATA
>JAQVNN010000067.1 GCA_028703105.1 Paludibacter sp.
ATGAGCTTCCATGATTCCGGCAGCAGCCAACGCTCCCGGATGGATTGGAATCAGACAGTGTACCGAATAAAGTGAGGTGGCCAGCACAAAAGCAACGAATGGCAGTGCCACCTTTGCTTTTGCGCTGAATGACCTCGCCAGTCCACTCATGATGATAAAACCAGAATCGCAGAAAATGGGCATCCCAGCAATAAAACCGGTCAACCCCATTGCTGAAGCAGCTTTCTTGGTTCCTGTTTTCGAGAGGATGTAACCGGCAATGCTCATCGTTCCACCAGTTTGATCAAGAACCACGGCGATAATCGCTCCAAAAATAATCAGAAAACCGATGGAGGCCATCGTGTTCCCGAAACCTTGTTTCAGAACCTCTATGATACTCTGTTCAGGTAGTGTTGCTATTGCCAGCAATAACGATACGGCAAACAACGACACAAAAGCATTCAACCTGACAACAGAGGTCAGCAGAATAATAAGTACAATGCTTAACAGAACCATAACAGAGACGGTGACGATACTCATAATAACTGAATTAAAATGAACATAGATTTGTTGTTAACTAAACACGTGTCTTTTTTATAACTGAGTCTGAACTTTGATGTTCAGAATCAATGGTTTGTGGAAAAGCAGTTTAGCTTCTTCCTGACCGATTTTCTGTCCGACACCTTCTATATTTACGAAAGCCTGTGTGTCATCGTACATTTGTATAATTTGCATGATGCCGTAATACAATTTTCCTGCTTTTACGTTTTTCAGAATGATATAATCTCCTGCACGGAAGTTTTCAACCATCACTTTTGTGCCGGAAGTTCCGGCATCAGTCCGGCGACGGGCGTAATTCAGGGCACCTAAGCTGGTAGGGTTTTCCTCTACTCCCAATGTTGAGTTGTCGAGTGTTGTCTGAATTTTACCCAACAAATAGTAAGCTTTGAGTTTTGTTGCTTCTGTGGTTGCTTCATCACTTATCACCATAAAGAGGGAATCCACAAATTTATAACGGGCTTCTTTCCAATCTCCTCCAATCCATGATCCGGCAATAATTTTGAATTGTGTGGTGTCAATATTAGCCTGACGAATCGCTTTCCCTTCGATTTCATACAAATCACACTGCCGTCCGGTAGTTCCACCACCTAGTTGAGAAGGCAAGAGGTTGGAGAACATATAGCCACGCTGACTTTCAATGTAATCTTTGTTGGCAGTGTTTTGTAATACATTCAGAAAACAGAAACTACCATTTTGTCCCTGTACCGAACGTAGTTCATCAGCTGTGAGTACATGCTTTTTTTGTCCATCGATATCAACTCCGTGAATGGAGAAGAATGAAGAAGTATTGGCTGTTGCGCCAGTGTTAGGGGTAGTATATACATCCGGCATGTTTTCAGCGTTCCAGACCAATGTGTCAGCACGAAGAATTACTTGTCCCAGAAAAGCCGAACCTTTGGCTTCCCCGATCACAGAACCTACACGGATGTATTGGCTTTTTGATGTTTTATCTACTACAACCTTTATTTCAATATGAGAGATTTCTTTGCTGTCAACAAAATATTCCATATCCAGATTTACAGTGGTTGTTCCCTTGACCAGGTATTCCTGTGCATCCCCTTTTGCAATGTAATTATTGTTTTCCAGCTTTACTCCCGTGAAATAAATACCAGTTATGACCTTGTCGGCTGTGATGGTTCCTGTAATTTGAACAGGTTCCGCAAAGTGCAACTCATCAAAATTTGTCTGATTTAAAGAGAATTGAACGTTTGCTTCTTTGATTTCATTTTTGTCGCACCCAACAAACAAGGTTGTCATCGCAACAAATACGCTTAGGAATAGAAAATTGATCTTTCTCATAATGATATTTTTTTGTTAGTATTTACATTTCTCGATTAACTATTTATTATTCACCCTGATAACTGAAAATACAGGAAAATGATCCGATAACACGCAATTGGTATCTACTTCAGTTTTGATCAAACCGAAAAGCTTATTTGGGTATCCGTAGATATAATCAATTTTGATTGCCGGTTTCATCGTTGAATAAGTAAAAACGGTATCCGTAGCATTGAACCAACGCGAAAATCCGGTCATAATTTCTTTGGATTCAGGTACAGCATTCAGATCGCCTGCCAATATTACCGGAGTTTTGATTTTTTTAATTTTCTTGTTAATGAATTTGATTTGTTTTTGTCTTATCGTTTCCGACGACACTTCCAAATGAGTAGAAATAAAGGATACGATTGATTTATCAGGCAATTCTATTTCAGTAATCAACATCACACGTTGTTCTTTTTTAGGCCTGGGGTTGGGTAGAAACACCCTTTCACTTCTGACAACTGGGTATTTTGAAAGGATTCCGACACCATAATATCCACCTCTGTAATCAATAGCTTTACCATATATTCCAAACATACCGGTATGATAGGCAAGTTCATTTACAAATGCTTTCCCTGATTGCTTTGGTGCGCGTTCACGATTTGTTTTCCAGTCGCACTCCTGCAAGGCAACCAAATCAGGTTGTTGTTCGTTAATGTAAGCGGCCATGTCTTCCAACGATGCCAACTCTCCAAAACGCAGGTTAAATGTCATTACATTCAGTTCGGTTGTTTGCGCGAAACTTACAGCACTGATTGTTATAAGCACTAATGATAAAAATAAGCTTCTAAGATTCATTTTGTTCATACGTAAATAATGTGCTAATGGGTCAATATATTAATGTTTTTAAGTATTCTATTTTACACTGATACATGGGTAAAGTTCCAACGGTAGCAGATAAAACCTCACGCCCGATAAAATTTATAGGTGTCAGGATGAAAAGCTGATGGGTTCTCCCTTCTAAACCTGTTTCATGGAATGAAAGTCTGAAGTACTTTAGGTGGTGTTTCAGAAAATGTTTCATGTCTTCGGAAATATGCTGTTTCACTGTGCCAATTACCAGTTTGTTCGTGTTTAACCCATCGCCAAGTATATTGACCAACGCAGGGAATTGCATTTTGTGGTCAAGTTTGCAAGTCATTAGCGTTACTGTAACCGGATTTCCGAGTGGAGCCATTAAGGTACATCCTCCGATAAATAAAGTGTCGGGAATGCTTGCGCCTTCAAAGACATTAACTATTGGCCTGACTATCATTCCTGTTCCCTGTACGTAACTATCACTCAGGGTGTTTTGGACGAAGAAGGATTTAGTTTGGGTTTGCCATCCGATTTCAACTACAGGAGAAGTTTGTCCCATTACTGCATCCGACCGGTCGAACAAATATGCCAGTGGAGAAGTAATGCTGGAAATGCGGTTGACCACCAGTTCAGACTCATTGTTTTGAAATAAGGTTTCCTCATTCAGACGGGAATAAAACTCAACAGTTATCAAGTTTCGCTGGTTGACTTCTGCCGGAGGATTCGGTGCTTCATAGCCTTCGTCCACCGTCACCGGATCTTTACATGAGAAGGAGAATCCTGCTATGCAAAAAGAAATCAGCAATATTGTTTTTAATTTTTGTCTATTCATTTTTTATTTACGGATGTTCAATGTCAGCAACAATAAAACAATGGTCGGAAAGTCCGGGATAACACACAACCTCATAACCCTTTTTGATCCAACTCTTCGGGTATCCCATTACATAATCGATACGCTTGGTTGGATTACTGCTTGAAATGGTATTCGCTGTTCCCTCGCCGATATCTTGCCATTTGAACCGGGCATAGTTCATGGTTTCAGCATCCGGAGTAGCATTGAAATCTCCTATTAGCAATGTTGGTAACTTGTTGTCAGTCAAAATATTGGAATTGATGGTGGCTAGCATGCTGATACGTACCTGATCGTCGCTTGATACATCGAGGTGGGTAACGGCTATTCTGACTTTGCGTTTATTCGGTAAAACCAGATCAATCCAGGAATATGCTCTCATTTCAACAGCGCCGGAAGGTTGTGATATCAACGTACGGGCATTATAGAATGGATATTTTGAGAGGATTGCGTTGCCGAAATCACCGGAAGCATAAGTAAATGCTTTTCCGTAGTAGGGAAACATCCCCAGCTTAACGGCCATTTCGGAGAGGAGGTCTTTGTTTCCGTTACGGGTTGTGAAATTATCCATTTCCTGAAACACCACCACATCTGGATTGTATTCACGGATACAGGCACTGTAAGTTTCTGCGTTGAAGTTAGCCAGTTTGCCACCTTCTTTCATATTCATCGACATTACCCTAATTGACAGCGTTTGTGCATCAGAAGTTAGATAAGCCAACAGAATCAAAAAAAACGCAAAAAATAATCTTTTCTTATATGAAGCTATTTTATAAACCATCTCCAAATTAGTTTATACATTAAAATTAAAACGCACAAGAAACAATATTCCCTAGTCAGCGACAAATTTTTAATCCCACCCCGGGTTATTTGGTTTTAGGTTTGGGTTACGTTGCATTTGCTTGAGAGGCAGGGATAACAGATAATGTTTAGCCGGGTTAAATGTCCTACCCGATTCAATGATCAGGTATTGTTCTCCATTTACAGTTTTCCATTTGAGTGTATTCAGTATTCCTGCCGATAGTTTGTTTTCATCGAGCCAGCGGCGATTAACGCCAAGCAGATCTTCACCAAGCACTTCAGCTTCCCTCCAGCGAATTAGATCAAGGTAGCGATGACCTTCAAAAAACAACTCAACTGTTCTTTCTCTTCTGATTTCAGTACGTATGTCAGAGCCGGCAGGAATATTTGACAGAGTAAGATTTACCATGCCAACGCGGTTTCTCAACAAGTTGATGGTGCTGTCGAGCGTTGCCTGGGTGATGCCGCCTGAACGTTCGCGGGCTTCGATATAATTCAGCAGTACTTCTGCATAACGAAAGAAAATGATGTCGTTGTCATCTTGTCCTACTTGTCTTACTTTCGACGGTTCAACGTATTTGTACAGATAATATCCCGAATAGGTCATGCATCCGTCTTTATCATTGGAAAATTTCGGATAAGTGAACACAGAGGTATTGGTGTTGTTCGGATTTCCATCTTTTTTCCCTTCCCACGGCGTGTTAGGAGTCAGAAGCGACTGTTTCATCCTTGGATCGCGGTTTTCAAACACTTCTTCATAAGTGTTTACGGTTGCCGGATTCCATATTTTCCCATCGGCAGTCAGCCATTTTTCAATCATTTTTTTCGTTGGGGCAAAGCGTGAGAAATCGTTGGGTAC
Source organism: Paludibacter sp. (assembly GCA_028703105.1). GTDB lineage: Bacteria > Bacteroidota > Bacteroidia > Bacteroidales > Paludibacteraceae > Paludibacter. The sequence goes on from JAQVNN010000067.1 coordinate 5,169, forward strand.
CCAAAGTTCGCGTGACAGGTTGTGTGACGTACGGGCTTCTTCTCCCAAGTCAAAATTGTAAACATAAGCCAGGATGGTTTCTTTGTTTGTGCTTACGCGTGATGCCCTGCCCGTAAAATTGAACAGGTTGCGGTAGTCGTTTTCCGGATTACCTGTAGAATAAAGCTCATATCCCAGTCCCATCGCTCTTTTAGCAGCACTGGCAGCTTTATCCCAACGTTCATTATAAAGGTATATTCTTGACAACAACGTTAGTGCAGCGCCTTGTGAGATGCGCCCGAATTGTGCCGATGCAGGAGAAATAAATGCCGGCAAGTTTTGATATGATCTTTCCAAATCGGCAGCGATGCTGTCCACAATGGTTTGTCGCGTATCTCGTCCACGGTAAACATCTTCTGAATACACATTTAGTTCCTTGGTAATGTATGGAACATCACCAAAAAGCGAAGTCAGCAGCCAGTAATCATAAGCCCGGAAGAAATATGCCTCAGCCGCGTAGCGTTCCCGGATGTTTTCGGAAACTGTAATAGCTCGCCTGTAATTATTTAGAAAATAATTGCATTGTCCTATGTTGTAATAAGCCCTTCCCCAGAGGTTGTTTATTTGTGAAATATCTGTTGAATAATTACCTCCTCCTATTGTCCGATAGGCTGTAGTAATTGCCCAGGGAGCCGTTTCTCCCATTGATTCAAATGTATTGAGTATATCTTTGCCGTTCATTGCAGTATAAAGAGCATTGGCAGCGCTGACCAGATGTGCCTCATTTTGCCAGAAATTCTTGTTGGTAAGAGTGTCTAAAGGCGGTCTTTCGAGAAAATCATCATTACAAGAGAGTAAAGTCAGTAGGGTAATTAATATGATTGTATGTTTTTTCATTTCTGTATGATTATATTTTTAAGTTCTCACTGTTGAATTATTGAAAGGTTAGATTTACGCCGATAACAAAGGTTTTGATTTGTGGATAATATCCTCCTTTTGAAATGGGAGTTTCCGGGTCATAGGCGTAAAAAAAGTCGCTCAATGTGAGCAGATTATCTCCTGATATGTAAAATCTGCATTTTTCAATTTTTGCTTTCTTTGTGATTTCAACCGGTAAAGTATAGCCTAACTGAATATTCTTCAGTCTTAGATAAGATGCATTTTCAAGCCAATATGTTGAGAAAGTGGACTGATTAAAGTCTATGTTGTAAGTCAATCTTGGATAAGCCGCATTTGGATTTGGGTTAGAAACAAGATTGTAACGCTCCAGGTGTATTTTCTGAGGATAAGCAGCCATGTCCTGGAAAGCGTGACGGGCTGTTCCGGTCAGGTAGCCATCGGCTTTTCCCACACCCTGTAATGCGAAGGAAAGATCAATGTTTTGATAAGCTAGATCTGTTTTAAAACTGTAAGTATAACGTGGGATAGCACTCCCAAGTACGACGCGGTCATATTCAGGAGAAATTCTTTTATCTGGAATTCCCTGAGGTCCACTGATGTCTTTGTATTTGATGTCACCGGGCTGATAATCCGGACCAATTACCACGGGGATTTTCGGGTTATAATATTTATTTTCAAAATCATCGTAAAATTTAAAATCTTCAGGAGTCATCAATCCTTCCGCGATGTAACCGTAAAATGCATCGATTGGGTCTCCAACCCTGCGGATCAGGTATGAACTTATATCAGAAGGAGTATCTCCCAGATCAGTAATTTTATTTTGTACATCAGATAAATTAAAAGCAAAGCTGTATGACAGTTTTCCAATCCTGTCTCGCCAGGAGATGTCCACTTCCCAGCCGCGGTTATTGACCGAACCAATATTTTGTTCAGATGGACTGGCGCCAATCTGACTCGGGTACTTGCGTTGCAGCAGGATGTCGTTGGTGTTTTTATTATACCAGTCGAATGTAATATGTAAGCGATTTTTTAGAAGTGTTAAGTCAAATCCCATGTCAAGCATGTCGATTTTTTCCCAGGTAAGTAAAGGGTTAGCCAGGGTTGTTTGTGTATAGCCTGTTGTTCCCTGTGTCCCAATAGCCGATAGTCCGGTTACTTCCGTGAGTACCGATAAATAGGGGTAATCAGTAGAACCTACATATTGGTTGCCGAGCATTCCCCAGGAGACTCGCAACTTGATGTTATCAAAAATTTTCCTTGAAAACATCATAAAAGATTCTTCACTAAGACGCCATGCTCCCGAGAAAGACGGGAACCAACCTCCACGGTTCGATTTGTGAAAGCGGGATGAGAGATCATACCGCAGGTTAAACTCAACCAGGTAACGGTCATTGTAATTATAGTTGAGACGACCGAAGCCGGAACGGATAGCCCATTCAGAAAGAGGTGGAACCGAATTACTCATGCTCTCTTTTGATCCTAAATTGAGTGTAGGGTTCTCTTCTGTGATCATGTTTGTACGTGAAGCTTCAAAAGCATGTAAGACAGACCATTCCTGAGAGAATCCGGTGACACCTGAAATTTTGTGTGTGTTGATGCTGAAATCGAAATTGGATTGAACAATTAAGGTTTGCTGTCTTTGACGCAAATCGCTTACGCTTAAACTGTTTGGGTCGTTATACTTATAAACTGGTGTTACAGGATCTTCCGGGTTTGTAAATACAATTGTTTTTTTGAGTACTTCTTTGAGAGAATTGTTATTCACAATGCTGTAAGTTGCTGATACATCCCATCCTTTCAGTAGTTCGATTCTTGCCACACCCATTAATGATAGCTCATCAGCATCAAAATTGGTATTTCCTCCTTCGTATAAGATTGCTACCGGATTGGTGTTTCCTCCGCCATATGCCCATGATCCGTCAGTAAAATAAATCGGTACGTTCGGCGCAATGCGCATGGCTGTATAAATAGCTCCACCTCCACTGGTGAGTGCGCCTATTGGTGAAACCACGTTACGCATGGTGTATCCGATGTTGGTGCTGATTTCCACTTTATCCAACAAGCGGGAATCGATTTTAAAACGAAGGTTGTGACGTTGCTCGCCGGTTGAATTGCCAACCGTTAGTCCTTCTTGATCGAAGTACCTGTAAGATAACAAGTATCCTGACCGACCCAGATTCCCGTTTACGTTAACTGCATAGTTTTGTTGTGGCGCATTACTGTTTAGTACTGCAGCTGTCCAGTCAGTATTTCCGAAAAGATTCGGAGAAGTGCCATTTAACACATGATTGAAGTGAGATTCTTGCCAGGCCTTCCCCGTTCCGACGTTCGAACGTGCTTCGTTGTCGAGGGTCATAAATTCAATGGCATTTGCCATTCGGGGAAGACGGGTGGGCGTTTGTGTGCCGTAATAAGCATTCAATGAAATGGTAGGTGTTTGATCTTTTGTGTTTAATTTTTTTGTTGTGACAAGAATAACTCCGTTAGCTGCACGAGCACCATATATAGAGGCTGATGCGGCGTCTTTCAGTACTGAAACACTCTGAATATCTTCCGGATTCAATGTATTCATATCTCCTTCTACGCCATCAACCAATACTAAGGGATTAGCATTTCCGATGGTTCCTAGTCCACGTATGCGGATGCTGGTGTTGTTGGTTCCCGGCTGACCGGATGTGTTGACAACCGTAACCCCCGATAGCATACCCTGTAATCCGCCTGATACACTCGATACCGGTCTCGAATTTAAATCGTCGGCTGTAATCATGGAAACGGATCCGGTCAGGTTGACCTTCTTCTGGGTTCCATAACCAACAACCACTACCTCGTCGAGCAGTTTCGTGTCTTCTTTCAGTTTTACACGTATGTGTGATGTGTCGTCCACATTAATCGATTCGGTCAGATACCCGATGTATGTTACTGTGATGGTGCCGTTTACAGAAACGTCGATCTCAAAGTTCCCATTAAAATCCGTGATGGCCCCGGTGGAGGTTCCTTTTACCTGAATATTGGCGCCGATGATAGCTTCCCCTTTTTCATCGGTAACATTACCGGTAATTCTTTTTTGTGCAGGGGGTTGATTGCTTTTCGAATCCCCCATCCTGGTGATGACGATGGAGTTTTCGGATGCAATGCTGTATCGTAGCCCTTTTGGAGGAAGAATAGCTTCCAACACTTCCTCAACACGTACAAGATTCATCTTTAGACTGATATCTTGTGTTTTGTCGATGATCCTGTTGCGGTATGAAAATTTGTAAGTACTTTGTTTTTCAATCTGGTTGAGAACCTGTTCTATGTTTGCGTTTTTCACATCAATGGATATTGCTTTACTCTGCTGAGTAACAGCCATTCCTGCGGAACAATATAGCAGGATGACAAGTAGAATCAATAACCCTTTCTTCCTATAATTCATACTGTATTTTGATTTAATAATTTATTCCGGATGATTTTATTTTTTATTATGATCTGGTTGAATATTTAATTGATGTTTTTTTTGTAAAGTTTGAAATTTTCAATAGCAACGTTTTTTCCTTTTATTTCATAATCGAACTGGTAATGCATTTTTAGAATTTCCAGGGTTTCATGTAGGTTATCAGTAGAGAAAGTTCCTGTAAACAAATCATTATCCGGCAAGTCGTTTTGTGAAAATTGAATTTTTACCCCGTAACTGCGTTCGATAGCCCTGATGACATGCCGGATAGGAGTGGCGTGGAATACAAGTTCTCCTTTGAGCCAGGGTGCTGCTGTCGCCGGATTGTCCTTAAATACTTTGATGCTTCCGGTGCGTTTGTCAAACACGGCACGCTGGTTGGCAAATAGCAGTACTTCCTGTTGCGTATTTCCTGCTTTCAAAGCGACTTTCCCTTCAATCAGGTTGATTTCTGTCGTCAGTTCCTCATCCCTAGCCTGAAAATTGAAAACTGTACCTAGCACTTTAACATCCATCGAATTTGTTTTGATGATAAAAGGTACTTTTTCATTTTTTGCAACCTCAAAATAGGCCTCTCCACCCATGTGAATTTCCCGGAACTTACGGTTAAAGTCATTCACGTTATAACTTAGTTTGGTCTCAGAGTTCAGATTCACTTTGGTACCGTCAGGTAACACAATGCTGACACGCTCGCCTGAACCAACTGAAACAATCATATCGCTCGCAGCAGGAGCGGGGATTCTTTCCGCCATAAAATACATGAAAGTGGCAAACAATGGAACAGAGATGATGGCTACAATACGAACAGCTTTTCTCAATAGCATGGTTTTCGACCATTTTTTGCTGGCATTTGCATTATCAATATGCCGTTTGATTTCAAGTAATATGTTTGGATCAATCTTTTTCCCGGTTTCATTTTTTCACATATCAAACAGATAAGATTCCCGTTCTTCATCGCTTTATGTGTTTATTCTTTTCTTTAAAACAGATAGTTCATCAGCCGAAAAACGGTTTTCTGCATACTTTTCTAATAGATCTGTCATATTCTCAGTTTTCATACATTGTTATATTAAGTAATACACGAGGAGTGATAAATTGTACCGAAAAAATCAGATGTTATATAACATGTTTTTAGCGAAAGGCCAAAAACGGAGAGTGAATAGGGAATCGCTTTTATCCAATTATAGAAAGAATATCGCGAAAAGCACCATGTTATCTGCGAGTTTTTTCCTGAGGGTTTTCAGGGCTAATGAAAGTTGGTTTCTGACTGTTTGTTCGCTCAGGTTTAATTGCTGTGCTACTTCAGAGTGGCTGTATCCCAGTTCTCTACTTAGCTCGAACACCTTAAGTTGCGTTTCAGAGAGTGATTCTTTTGCCTGTTCAAGTTTTTTTCTGAACTCATCCATTTCAATTGCCTCTGTGATGTTATTTTCTGAAAGGCGTCGTTCGTTCATATACTCCATGTAATCTACGAAAACAGGCATGTTGATAAGCGTACGCATTTTGTTGAGAATGGCATTTTTCGCGATGGTAAACAGGTAGGCCTGAAAAGAATCTTCAGGCAGGACATTTTCCCGATTGAGCCAGAGCCTGACAAAAGTATCTTGCACAATCTCTTTTGCATCGGAATGAGATTTGGTCATTTTCAGAGCAAATGCATAGAGTCTTCGGGAATATATCGAATACAAAGCGTCGAAAGCTCGATAAGATCCGCGATTAAGTTCAAGAATATATTGCTTTTCTATGGATGTGAAATCGGGCATTTCTTAATACTTTTGCGCAAACTTACATATTTTTTAGAAAAACTGAAAGCACATGTAGAAATTAGTATAAATTTAATACAACATATTTTTTCTTGCCGTTCTTTTACTTATACATTATTTTCGATAGATCTAATTTATTATTTTTTAAGCATTATCACTTCTTTTATTGCCTCCGCTACCATTGGGATGCCTTCGTTGATTTTTTCTACGGATGTATTGCAAAACGACAATCTTATGTTGTTGTTGGTGATGCCATGCGGGTCGAAAGTCCTACCGGAAACAAAAACGACTCCTT
>JAQVNN010000068.1 GCA_028703105.1 Paludibacter sp.
ACTTCCCCTCTTTTATTTTGGGGTAAATCTACTCCGACAATTCTTATAGCCATAAACTATTTATTTTGTAAAATAAAATTACTTAACCCTGACGTTGTTTAAACTTGGGGTTTTTTTTGTTAATAACGTACAAGCGTCCTTTTCTGCGAACGATTTTACATTCGTCGCTGCGCTTTTTTACTGAAGCTCTTACTTTCATATACTGATAAATTATATGCCCCCCAACCCCCTAAAGGGGGAGTATGGAAGAGTGTTTTTGTTTTTTATTTCATTAAATTTCTAAAATTTCCTGCACATATCCCCCCTTAAGGGGTTAGGGGGCAGGTATTTTATTTATATCTGAACGAAATCCTTCCTTTCGACAAATCATAGGGAGACATTTCAACTTTTACCTTATCTCCGGGCAGGATTTTGATATAGTGCATACGCATCTTGCCTGAGATATGGGCGGTTATCACGTGACCGTTTTCCAGTTCTACACGGAACATCGCGTTTGATAACGCTTCGATGATTACACCATCCTGTTCTATTGCTGTTTGTTTGGCCATATAATTTAAATTGCTTTAGTCCCTAAAACTTGTTCAATATATTCAAATGTAGATAATATATCTACTTTACCTTTCCTTACTGCCACCGAATGCTCGAAATGCGCCGAAGGCATATTATCGATCGTCCGGGTAGTCCATCCATCCTTCTCAAACACCAGTTGTCGCTTTCCCAGGTTGATCATCGGTTCAATAGCGATGGTCATACCGGTTTTCAACATAGTACCGTTCCCTTTTCGTCCATAATTCGGCACTTCAGGCGATTCATGCAGGTTGCGGCCAACGCCATGACCGATCATTTCCCTTACTACTGAATAACCTTTTGCCTCACAATGCGACTGAATAGCGTATCCAATATCTCCCAGTCGTTTTCCTTCAACAGCCTGTTCAATGCCCAGATAAAGCGATTCTTTTGTGGTTTTCAATAGTTCCATGATTTCAGGCTTCACTTCTCCTACCGGAAAAGTATAAGCGCTATCTCCATGAAACCCGTTTATATAAGCACCACAATCAACCGAAATAACGTCTCCTTCTTGAAGGATAACTTTATCTGATGGTATCCCGTGTACTACCTGTTCATTCACCGAGGTACAGATTGATTTCGGGAACCCTCCGTATCCGAGAAAACCCGGTACAGCACCCTGATCCCTGATGAACTCTTCAGCTACTTTATCCAATTGTGCCGTACTGATTCCCGGAGCAATCAGTTTTGCTACTTCTGCCAACGTTTTGGCGACTATTTGGTTACTGATACGAAGGAGTTCTATTTCTTCGTCAGTTTTTAAAAAAATCATTTCCAACGAATTTAATAAGCCGATACATTTCCGGTACGTCCTTTGATACGGCCTGATTTCAACAATCCATCATAGTGTCGCATCAACAGATGACTTTCAATTTGTTGCAATGTATCAAGCACCACACCAACTAAAATCAGCAGGGAGGTTCCTCCAAAGAATTGGGCGAATCCCATGTTGATTCCCATCAGGGAAGCAAAAGCAGGAAGAATGGCCACAATTGCTAAGAAGATAGATCCCGGGAGTGTAATGCGTGACATCACTTCATCTAAAAACTCGGCAGTATGTTTTCCGGGTTTACATCCCGGGATAAAACCGTTATTACGTTTCAGATCTTCTGCCATCTGAGTTGGATTAATAGTGATTGCTGTGTAAAAATAGGTAAACAGGATAATCAAAGCAGCAAACACCATATTATACCAGAAACCCGTATTATTCATGAATGCTCCCACAAATCCACTGACAGCCTCAGAGTTAGCAAATCCGGCAAGTGTAATTGGAATGAACATGATAGCCTGGGCAAAAATAATCGGCATTACACCGGCAGCATTTATCTTTAGTGGTATATACTGACGTACGCCTCCATATTGTTTATTTCCCACCACTCTTTTAGCATATTGCACCGTGATTTTTCTTGTTCCCTGCACGAGCATAATAGACGCCGCAATTACGAGCAGCAAGAAAATAATTTCAAGCAAGAACATAACCAAGCCACCACCCGAATCAACAAAACGAGATGCAAACTCCTTGATTACAGCACCAGGGAAACGAGCAATAATACCGATAAGGATGATGAATGAGATCCCATTTCCAATCCCTTTGTCGGTAATACGCTCCCCTAACCACATCACAAACATGGAACCGGCAGTCAGGATAACGGTTGAAGTAATGGTAAACCAAATACCACCCGGTAAAGTTGAACCTGCCTGTTGAAGCTGCACACCTAAGTTAATCAGGTAAGAAGGACCCTGCAAAATCAAAATTGCAACAGTAAGATAACGGGTAATCTGGTTCATCTTACGACGACCACTTTCTCCTTCGCGCTGCATTTTCTGAAAATAAGGAACCATGATAGTCAATAGCTGTATTGCGATTGATGCTGAAATATAAGGCATGATACCCAATGCAAAAATAGAAGCATTAGCAAACGCACCACCCGAGAACATATCCAACAAGGCCATCAAACCACCACTTGTTTGAGCTTTTAACGCGGTCAACGCTGCTGGGTCGATACCGGGAAGAACGATAAATGAACCGAAACGGTAGATCAAAACAAACAAGAATGTTGTTAAGAGCCTGCTGCGGAGATCTTCAATCTTCCAGATATTTTTTATTGTCTCTATGAGCTTTTTCATGTGTATATTTTATTTATCCTAACACGTGGAATTCATCCCGTGCTTATAATTTTACAACTGTACCTCCTAATGCTGTGATTGCTGCTTCAGCAGATTTAGAAAACGCATTTGCTTCCACATCCAGTTTGGTGGTAAGCGCGCCTTTTCCCAAAATTTTCACTTTGTCGGTTTTACCGATAAAACCATGTTTACGCAAATCATCCATGCCCACTTTAGTCAGACTGGCAGACTGAGCCAGAGATTCAAGTGTTTCGAGGTTGATAGGTTTGAATACTGTTTTGTCCAGACTTTTAAATCCAAACTTCGGCAAACGACGCTGAATCGGCATCTGGCCTCCTTCAAATCCTACTTTTTTAGCATAACCTGAACGCGATTTCGCGCCTTTATGTCCACGGGTAGAGGTTCCACCGAGTCCTGAACCAGAACCACGTCCTACTCTTTTTCTGGTTTTAACCGAACCTGCTGCCGGGGTTAAATTACTTAAATTCATATCTTATTTTTTAAAGATTCAAAGATTATTTACTCAATTACTTTTACCAGGTGTTTCACTTTAGCAACCATTCCCAGAATTTGGGGAGTAGCTTCATGTTCAACTACGGCATTCATTTTTCTCAAACCCAAAGCTTCCAGTGTAAGTTTCTGGTCCTGGGGACACTTAATTTTACTTCTAACCTGTTGTATTTTAATTGTTGCCATCTTGATCATTTATTATCCGTTAAACACTTTTTCGAGCGAGATACCACGGTTCTGAGCCACGGTATAAGCATCACGCAATTCCCCCAGTGCTACCATAGTAGCTTTTACCAGGTTGTGGGGATTGGATGATCCTTTTGATTTCGCCAACACGTCAGTAATTCCGACACTTTCAAGTACAGCACGCATCGCGCCACCGGCTTTTACTCCGGTACCCGGAGAGGCTGGTTTCAGGAACACTTGTGCCCCACTAAATTTTGCTTGTTGTTCGTGTGGAATGGTTCCGTTTAATAACGGAACTTTGATCAGGTTTTTCTTGGCAGCTTCGGTACCTTTGGCAATGGCAGCAGTTACCTCACCGGCCTTACCTAATCCCCAACCTACAATACCATCTTCATTACCAACTACAACGATAGCAGAGAAGCTAAAAGTACGTCCCCCTTTGGTTACTTTGGTAACCCGGTTAACAGCGACTAATCTGTCTTTCAATTCCAAATCATTGGTTGTTTTAACTTTATTCATATCTGTTGTCTTACCTGATTAAAATTTAAGTCCGGCTTCGCGGGCAGCATCAGCCAATTGTTTAACTCTCCCATGATACAAATAACCGTTACGGTCGAATACCACTTCTGTGATACCTGCTTCCTGAGCAGCTTTAGCCACGAGAGCTCCTACTTTGGCGGCTTGTTCGGTTTTTGTCATTTTATCCTTGATTCCCAATGAAGATGCAGAAGCCAGTGTCTTTCCCTGGACATCATCAATCAACTGAGCGTATATTTGCGTATTACTACGAAAAACAGTCAAACGGGGTTTTTGAGCAGTACCCGACACTTTATGACGGATATGTGCTTTAATTCTTATTCTTCTATCTGTATTTGCCATTTTCTTATACAAGTTTACGTGAATTATTTACCTTTTCCTGCTGATTTACCGGCTTTACGACGGATAACCTCGCCCGCAAACTTAATACCCTTACCTTTATAAGGTTCCGGTTTACGGAAAGAACGAATTTTGGCACATACCTGACCGATCAGCTGTTTATCAACACTTTCAAGTATAATGATCGGATTCTGGTTACGTTCCATCTTAGCTTCCACCTTAATTTCAGGAGGTAGCGCGAGATAAATGCTGTGTGTATAACCCAAAGCCAGTTCGAGAACCTGCCCTTGGCTAGATACACGAAAACCTACACCGACTAATTCAAGTGTTTTTTTGTAGCCTTCAGAAACTCCCGTAACCATATTTTGGATCAGAGAGCGATACAAACCATGCATGGCACGATTCTGTTTTTCATCATCAGGACGTTTAAGCACGCACTGATTACCTTCTACCGATACAGTAATAATCGGATTAATTTTTTGATTTAATGTGCCTTTAGGACCTTTAACAGTCACAACCAGACCTTCTTGTGTTATGCTTACTCCTGCAGGAATAGTAATAGGTAATTTTCCAATTCTTGACATACTTTTTTCCTCCTTTTATTAATAAACATAACATAATACTTCACCACCTACTTTCATCTCACGTGCCTGCTTGTTAGTCATCACACCTTTTGAAGTAGATATAATGGCGATTCCCAACCCATTCAATACACGGGGCATATCTTTAAAGCCAGTGTATTTACGCAAACCGGGAGTTGAAACCCTGATCAGCTTTTTGATGGAATTCACTTTGTTTACCGGGTCGTACTTCAGGGCGATTTTGATTGTGCCCTGCGGACCGTCCTCAATGAATTTGTAGTTAAGGATATAGCCCTGTTCATGCAAGATGCGGGTCATTTCCTTTTTGAGATTTGAAGCGGGGATTTCCACCACACGGTGGTTAGCTTTGATGGCATTCCGCAATCTCGTTAAAAAATCTGCTATTGGATCTGTCATAAAATTGATTGTTAAATTGATCCCGACTACCGGGACAATATTTATTTAATTTTTTGCCCCCTACCCCCTAAAGGGGGAACATTGGAAGCGTTTTGCGATTTATTATTCTCCATTTCTGATAAAATTACCCTTGCCATAACTCTCCCTTTAAGGGGGTAGGGGGTCAAATTACCAGCTTGCCTTTTTCACTCCGGGTATCAGCCCTTTTGAAGCCATTTCGCGGAACTGGATACGGGAAATACCAAACTGACGCATATACCCTTTCGGACGACCGGTGATTTTACAACGGTTGTGATAGCGTATAGGCGAAGAGTTTCTTGGTAGCGTCTGCAAGGCGTCATAATTCCCTTCTGCCAGAAATTGTTCACGTTTTGCAGCATATTTCGCGATCAGTTTTGCTCTTTTCACCTCGCGGGCTTTCATTGATTCTTTTGCCATTGTATCTCTTAATTAGTTTTTCTTAAATGGTAATCCGAACTCTTTCAACAGGGCAAAACCTTCTTCATCGGTTTTAGCTGTTGTTACAAAAGTAATGTTCATTCCCAGTAAACGACTGATGTTGTCGATATTGATTTCCGGGAAGATAATTTGTTCCTCAATTCCCAGTGTATAGTTACCGCGACCGTCCAGTTTGTTTTCGATACCTTTGAAGTCACGTACACGTGGTAATGCCACACGGATCAAGCGTTCCAAAAATTCGTACATACGATCGCCACGCAACGTTACACGTACACCGATCGGCATTTTTTTACGAAGTTTGAAGTTCGAAATATCTTTCTTTGATACTGTCTGCACAGCTTTCTGTCCGGTTATAGCAGTCATTTCGTTGATAGCCACCTCGATGATCTTCTTGTCAGCAACAGCGATACCCAATCCCTGGTTAAGAACGATTTTCTCGAGTTTGGGAGTCTGCATCACTGATTTGTAGCCAAACTCTTTCATCAGTGCAGGAACAATGCGTTCCTGATAATCTTGTTTTAAACTTGCTGTATTCATTTCTTAAATTTCCTCTCCTGTTTTTTTGGAAATACGCACCAATTTACCTTCAGCATTCCGTTTTCTTCCGACACGTACGGGGATCCCGTTTTCTACCGGATTCAGGTTGGAAATGTGGATAGGTGCTTCCTGTTTAACAATACCACCTTGAGGACTTTTTGCACTCGGTTTGGTATGCTTCGATACCATATTAATACCTTCTACGATAGCACGCTGCTTTTCAACGAGGACTTCAAGCACACGACCTGTTTTGCCCTTATCAACGCCTGCATTTACATAGACGGTGTCACCTTTTTTGATATGTAATTTACTCATCACGAATTGATTTTACGAAGATTAAAGCACTTCAGGTGCAAGTGATATGATTTTCATGTTTGTAGCACGAAGTTCACGTGCAACAGGACCAAAAATACGGCTCCCGCGAATTTCACCTGCTGTGTTCAACAACACACAGGCATTATCGTCGAAACGAATATAAGAGCCGTCAGCTCTGCGAACTTCTTTCTTTGTACGTACAACTACTGCTTTTGAAACAATACCTTTTTTGATATCTGATGAAGGGACAACACTCTTCACAGAAACCACGATGATATCACCCAATGAAGCGTAGCGTTTTCCTGTTCCTCCTAATACACGGATACAAAGCGCTTCTTTGGCGCCGGAGTTATCCGCAACTGTGAGTCTTGATTCTTGTTGTATCATAATTACTTAGCCCTTTCGATAATTTCAATTAATCTCCATCTTTTTAATTTACTCAGCGGACGGGTTTCCATGATACGAACGGTATCTCCGATATTACATTCGTTCTTCTCGTCATGAGCATGATATTTTTTTGTCTTATTTACGAATTTACCGTAAATAGGGTGTTTTTCTTTCCACTTCACAGCCACGGTAATGGTTTTATCCATTTTGTTGCTGAAAACGACACCCGTTCTTTCTTTTCTTAAATTTCTTTCCATCAGTGTTAATTTTTAATTAATTGTTTTCACGCTGACGTAATTCTGTCGCAAGACGGGCGATAGTACGACGTACTTCTTTAATTTGCAACGGATTATCAAGCGGAGAAATGGCGTGATTCAACTTCATACGTACCAGTTGCTCTCTTTCTGCATCCATACGTTCCAGAATCTCCTGATTATTTAATTCTCTAATTTCTCTTGTTTTCATTGTCCTTACGCATTTTGAGTTGTGTCATAATCACGTCTTACTACAAAACGGGTAGTTACAGGCAATTTCTGAGCAGCCAGACGCAATGCTTCTTTGGCTATGTCAAAAGGTACACCTTCTACCTCGATAATCATTCTTCCCGGAGTAACAGGAGCCACGAAACCTTCGGGAGCACCTTTACCCTTACCCATACGAACCTCAGCAGGTTTCTTGGTGATCGGTTTGTCAGGGAAAACACGGATCCATATCTGACCCTGACGTTGCATATAGCGGGTTACAGCAATACGGGCAGCTTCAATCTGACGACCGGTCAGCCATTTCGATTGCAACGATTTGATACCGAAAGAACCGAACGCCAATTGATTACCTCTCTGGGCATTTCCTTTCATGCGCCCTTTCTGCTGTCTCCTGAACTTTGTTTTTTTAGGTTGTAACATAATTTCCTTACATCAAATTCATTAATAACAGTTTACTTTTTTCTCTTTCTGAATCCTCTACCGCCACGATCACCACGTTCGTTAAAACGATCGCCGCCGCGAGAGTTTTCTTTAGCTGCACTAAAGGAAGGAGCCAGGTCTTTTTTACCATAGATTTCGCCGCGGCAAATCCAAACCTTAACACCGATGATACCCACTTTAGTCAATGCTTCAGCATGAGCATAATCAATGTCAGCCCTGAATGTATGAAGCGGAGTTCTTCCTTCTTTATACATTTCCGAGCGGGCCATCTCGGCGCCATTCAAGCGTCCTGATACCTGAATTTTTATCCCTTCAGCTCCAAGACGCATGGTTGATGCAATAGCCATTTTAACGGCACGGCGGTAAGCAATTTTACCTTCGATCTGACGTGCTACGTTATTTGCAACAATCACGGCATCAAGTTCCGGACGTTTAATTTCAAAAATATTGATTTGAATCTCCTTATCGGTGATTTTCTTCAATTCTTCTTTCAGTTTATCCACTTCCTGTCCGCCTTTACCAATGATGATACCCGGACGGGCAGTACATACAGTTATCGTTACCAATTTCAACGTACGTTCAATTACAATACGCGATACGCTGGCTTTGGCCAGACGAGCATTCAGGTATTTTCTGATATTGCTGTCTTCCAGGATGGTGTCTCCATAGTTTTTTCCACCATACCAGTTCGAATCCCATCCACGGATGATTCCTAAGCGGTTGCTTATTGGATTAGTCTTTTGTCCCATCGAGTATTAATTTTCGTTTTCGTTAGTATTCTTGGTATCTACAAATATGGTTACGTGGTTCGAGCGTTTACGAATACGATAACCGCGTCCCTGAGGAGCTGTGCGGAGACGTTTCAGCATGGTGGCTGAATCCACATAAATCTTACTTACGTATAAATTAGCGCTATCGGCTTTTTGTTCTGTTTTTTGTTCCCAGTTTGAAATGGCCGATTTGAGCAGCTTCTCTAATCTTCCTGAAGCTTCTTTCGACGAATACTTCAAGACGCTCAACGCTTTGTTCACTTCCATACCACGGATCAAATCGGCCATCAGGCGCATTTTACGCGGTGAAGTAGGAACATCGTTAAGCTTCGCAAAGTACAGCGACTTGTTAGCTTCTTTTCTTTTATCGGCTGATATTTTTTTTCTTGCACCCATTTTTCGAAATTTTTAATGCTGTTAGTTAGATAATTTCAATGGATCATTTCTTTTTACCACCGTGACCGCGGAAGTTACGAGTAGGAGCAAATTCTCCTAACTTGTGACCAACCATATTTTCGGTAATATACACGGGAATAAATTTATTTCCATTGTGAACTGCAATCGTGTGACCTACAAAATCAGGTGAAATCATGGTAGCACGAGACCATGTTTTTACAACGGTTTTTTTACCGCTGTCATTCATGCCTGTTACCTTTTTTTCGAGTTTCAGATTAATATAGGGTCCTTTTTTTAATGAACGGCTCATATTATTTACTTACTTTTTGCTGTTATTTTTTTCTTCTTTCAATAATATACTGGCTTGACTGCTTTTTAGGAGCACGTGTTTTGTACCCTTTAGCTAACAAGCCTTTGCGTGAACGTGGATGTCCACCGGAAGCGCGGCCTTCGCCACCACCCATCGGGTGATCTACCGGGTTCATCACTACACCACGAACACGTGGTCTGCGTCCGAGCCAACGAGAGCGTCCTGCCTTACCCGAAACTTCCAGGGCATGGTCAGAATTACCTACTGATCCAATAGTAGCTTTACAGGTAGCCAATACTTTACGTAACTCACCAGAAGGCAATTTGATAATTGCATATTTATCTTCACGTGAGTTCAGCTGTGCAAATGTTCCTGCTGAGCGTACCATCGCGGCACCTTGTCCCGGTTTTAATTCAATATTATGAATGATCGTACCGAGAGGAATGTTTTGCAAAGGTATTGCATTTCCAACTTCAGGAGCAGCATTTGCGCCTGAGATTACTGTTTGACCTACCTGCAATCCGTTTGGTGCAAGAATGTATCTTTTTTCCCCGTCAGCATAAAACAACAAGGCAATACGTGCCGAACGGTTCGGATCGTATTCAATGCTTTTTACTGTTGCAGGGACACCGTCTTTGTTGCGTTTAAAGTCAATTACTCTGTATTTTCTCTTGTGTCCGCCACCAATGTAGCGCATGGTCATTTTACCGTCATGGTTACGACCTCCGGATTTATTTCCGCCAACAACAAGAGATTTTTCTGGTGCACTCGCAGTAATTGTGTCGAATGTACCAATAATCTTGTGTCTCTGCCCCGGTGTAGTGGGCTTTAATTTACGTACAGCCATTTATTCTGTTTTTTGTAGTTGGTAGTTGGTAGTTAGTAGTTGGTAGTTGCGTTAATCTACTATCTACTATCTACTATCTACTTAATTAAATATTACTATAAAAATCTATTTGTTCTCCTTCCTTCAATGTAACAATGGCTTTTTTGTAAGCTGATGCCTGTCCCTTGATTACACCGCTTTTGGTAAAACGGCTCTTTTTCTTAGGAGCAGCAATCATCGTGTTTACTTCTGTAACTGTTACATTATACAAAGCTTCAACAGCTTGTTTGATCTCGATTTTGTTGGCATCTTTCTCAACTTTAAAACCATAGCGGTTGAGTTTTTCTCCCAACTTAGTCATTTTTTCTGTAACAATCGGCTTAATGATAATTCCCATTTTTGTACCTCCTATGCTTTTAAAATTTGTTCAACTGCTGCAACTGCTTCTTCAGTCAGCACAAGAGTCTTTGCATTAAGCACCACGTAAGTGTTTAATTCCGAAACTGTTACAACATTTACTTTAGGTAAATTTCGAGCCGACAAATATACGTTTTTATTTCCGTTTGCTAAAATAATTAACGGTTTTTTATCTGTAAGCTGTAAATTTTGTGTCAAAGCAATCATATCCTTTGTTTTAGGAGCAGCAAAATCAATCTGATCAACAACGGTAATCAGGTTATTCTGTGCTTTATAACTCAGTGCCGATTTACGGGCTAATTGCTTTACTTTTTTGTTCAGTTTAAAACTGTAATCGCGTGGAACCGGACCAAAAACCCGTCCACCTCCAACACGTACCGGTGATTTAATATCACCCGGACGAGCGCCACCGCCACCTTTCTGACGACCTAACTTGCGGGTTGAACCGGCAACTTCACTGCGTCCTTTGGCTTTGTGTGTTCCCTGACGTTGATTTGCCAAATATTGTTTCACATCTAAATAAATAGCATGGTCATTTGGCTCAATTCCGAAGACAGCATCATTCAAAGAAACTTTTCTTCCGGTGTCTTCTCCCTTTATGTTAAATACACTTACTTCCATGATTATTTATTGATGATAACGATTGAACCTTTTGCTCC
>JAQVNN010000147.1 GCA_028703105.1 Paludibacter sp.
CGTTGCGGCACTGTCGCTACGGGAGGTGAGTACAACCGGCTTTTCGGTGCCGAACAACATACCCCCGATTTCCGCGTGTGCAAAGGTAACTATACTTTTGTAAAAAATATTCGCCGAAACGAAACTTGGAAAAATTAAAATATCGGCATCGTTGGTTTTAACCATTTCAACAGCCATGGTCGAAGCAGCTACCAGATCGCTACAGTCGATAAATTGTATGCCCTGTTGCTTTTCAAACGACTGAATGTCATAGTCTTCCGGATTGCCGATGATCTGCGTGCTTACAAAACCCATGTCGATAGCACGGGTGATAGCCTCAAGTGAGTTAGCATCAGCCGGGGGGGTATAGCCACTAATTTTGTGCTCTTGCTGACCTGTTGTAAATGGCTCGTAAGTCCTGAAAATAACCTGATAGCAAGCATGTATTATTGTTTGTGAATTTTTACAAATATATGGTTTTTTATCTGTTAAAAAGAATATTCTTTGTATCTTTGAACGGTTTTTTTGGTCCTTCGTTACACTCAGGATGACAGTAGTAAAAAGTTATATCAGAAGAAGGACGCAACCTATACAAAAATTTTGCATCAACATGAAAAGATTCAAATTACTGAACAATGTTTTCGGATGGCTGGCATTTGCCATCGCTGCGGCGACTTACCTTTCAACGATGGAACCAACAGCCAGTTTCTGGGACTGCGGCGAGTTTATCGCATCTGCCTATAAATTAGACGTGGGACATCCCCCCGGAGCACCGTTTTTCATGCTGACAGGCCGTTTCTTCTCGCTCTTTGCCTCCGATCCAACACAGGTGGCTTTGATGGTCAATTCGTTGTCGGCTATAGCGAGTGCGTTTACTATCCTGTTTTTGTTCTGGACCATCACGCACCTGGCCCGAAAAGTGGTTGCCAAAAATGAAGATGAATATACTTTTGCTAATGTTGTCGGTATCCTCGGTGCCGGTATGGTGGGCGCTTTAGCTTATACTTTTTCCGATACATTCTGGTTTTCAGCTGTGGAAGGGGAGGTTTACGCTTATTCTTCGTTATTTACAGCCGTTGTCTTCTGGTTAATTCTGAAATGGGAGCGGGTAGCTGATAAACCCGGTTCCGATAAATGGTTAATCCTGATTGCCTATCTGATGGGACTTTCAATCGGGGTTCACTTGTTGAATTTGTTGGCCATTCCGGCTATCGCGCTGGTTTATTATTTCCGCAATTATAAAGTAACGCCTTGGGGGGTAGTCGGCGCGATGCTGATTTCGGTGGCCATTTTGGGAACAGTGCTGTACGGCATCATCCCCGGATTCGTAGAAGTGGCCAGTCAGTTCGAACTGCTGTTCGTAAACGGTTTCGGCTTTGCCTACAATACGGGCATGTATGTGTACATTGTGCTGACAATAGCAATCTTGGCCTGGTCGATTTTTGAAACTTATACACAGAAGCATTACATCAGGATGGTTGTTTCGTTTTTGGCTGCTATTACAATCGTCGGAATTCCTTTCTTCGGGTCAAACTTTATTTTGGGTTTCCTGATTGTGGGTGTACTGACTTATTTGTTTTTTAAATACAAGAAATTTGTTAATGCCCGTTGGTTAAACACGGCGCTGGTGATGATTACCGTAATATTAATCGGATATTCATCTTATACGGTAATCGTAATTCGCTCTGCAGCCAATCCACCGATGGATCAGAACTCACCCGATAATGTGTTTGCCCTGAAATACTACCTGAATAGGGAGCAATACGGTGACAGACCTTTGTTATATGGTCAGGCATACAATGCCCCCGTTAAACTCGAAATTAAAGGAAATACCTGTATCCCGATGTATAAAACGGGTGCTCCTTCCTATGCTCCGGTTCCAAAAACAGATGCTAATGAAAAAGACCGTTATTTTGTAACCGGTCATAAACTGGATTATATCATGGATGACCGTTTCAATATGTTCTTCCCGAGGATGTACAGTTCCAGTCCGGCTCATGTCAGCGCCTACAAAGCCTGGGGTGATGTAAAAGGAAAACGGGTACGGTTTGATTACTGCGGACAGGAAAGAACGGAGTACGTGCCGACTTTTGCTGAAAATATGAAGTTCTTTTTCAATTATCAGCTTAACTTTATGTATTTCAGGTATTTTATGTGGAACTTCAGTGGTCGCCAGAACGATATTCAGGGACATGGGGAAGTGGATCGTGGTAACTGGATTACCGGAATTAAGTTTATTGATAATAAATTAGTAGGCGATCAGACCAATCTTCCATCGGAACTGAAAGAAAATAAAGGAAGAAATGAATACTATATGTTGCCACTGTTGTTGGGTATTATCGGTATCATATTCTTGTTTTACAGCGGTAAGGAAGGTAAACATTCATTCTGGATTACAGCCCTGCTGTTTTTCTTGACGGGTATTGCCATCGTGATCTACCTGAATCAAACTCCTTATCAGCCGCGTGAAAGGGATTATGCCTACGCCGGTTCTTTCTATGCTTTCAGCATTTGGATCGGACTTGGGGTGCTTGGATTAATCCGTTTCTTTGAAAAATATCTGCCGAAAACGGTTGTATCAGTCGTAGTTTCGGTAGCTGTATTGGGTGTTCCTGCATTGATGGCAGTTGAGAATTGGGATGATCACGACAGAAGCAATCGTTATGTAGCCAGGGATTTCGGACATAATTATTTAACGTCCTGTAAAGAAGATGCGATTATCTTTTCGAATGGTGATAATGATACTTTCCCCTTGTGGTATAATCAGGAAGTGGAGGGCAACCGTACGGATGTGCGGGTTTGTAACCTCAGCTACC
>JAQVNN010000069.1 GCA_028703105.1 Paludibacter sp.
GAATGCTAATCCTCCCGTCATAGATCCATCCCCAATCACGGCAACCACACGCCTGCTATGCTCATTTTTCAACAACGATGCCACCGACATACCCAGGGCAGCAGAAATTGACGTTGAGGCATGACCTACACCAAAAGCATCGTACTCACTTTCAAAAATACTTGGAAATCCTGCTATACCTCCAAATTTTCGGTTGGTGGAAAATTTGTCGCGGCGGCCGGTAATAATTTTATGCCCATAGGCTTGATGTCCCACATCCCACACAATTCGATCATAAGGAGTATTAAAGACATAATGCAAGGCAACCGTAAGTTCAACAGTTCCAAGATTAGAACCCAGATGACCCGGGTTTTTTGAAACCTTATCAATGATAAATTGCCTTAATTCGTCGCATACCAATGGTAATTCTTCCTTTGATATAATTTTCAAATCATCAGGAGAATTAATTTTCTGAAGGTATTTGTAAGTTTTTTCAGTCATTACTTCGTTAAAATACAGCAGGCAAAAATAATACTTTTTCAGTGATTATGTCCATGAAAGTTTCTTTTTATTGTTAAAGCTGAATAATTGCAGAAAATTAATTAACGGAAGTTTGATGTAAGAAATTATGTTAATTATCTTTTCAAACGAATTCTTACGACAACAACCTTATTTTTCAACAATTATAGCCACTAAAAACTTACAATCTACCACTAAAATGCACTTTTTTTCAAAAAAGCATTTGATTTTTAAAATTATCTGTTTATCTTTGCAATCAAATTATACTTATAAAATGTCGTCTCGTAATTATAATATTATCTCTTTAATCGTCGTGTTACTTTTGGTCAACTATCAAGGGTGAGGACGGTTATGTGATAATTATTACAGATATAAATGCACAAAAAGCCTTTCTCACCGATGATGAGAGAGGCTTTTTTCTTTTATGGCATGAGAAAAGCAACATATATGAACTCATGTGAATTATGTGGTTAATATAGGTTCTTTAAATTTTAAATTTGTTATGTTGTAAATTTTAAAATAACAGAATATGAAAAATATTTTGCGCAGCCAGGCCAGTACCAGCGGAAGAAAAATGGCCGGAGCCAGGGCTTTATGGAGAGCCAACGGCGTTACCGAACAACAATTTGGTAAACCTATTATTGCTGTTGTAAATTCCTTCACTCAATTTGTTCCCGGTCACGTACACCTGCATGAAATAGGTCAGAAAGTGAAAACTGAAATAGAAAAACTCGGCTGTTTTGCTGCTGAATTCAACACCATAGCCATCGACGACGGAATTGCGATGGGTCACGATGGGATGTTATATTCACTGCCTTCCCGCGATTTGATTGCTGACAGTGTTGAATATATGGTAAACGCACACAAGGCAGATGCAATGATTTGCATTTCTAACTGCGATAAAATCACACCTGGTATGCTGATGGCTGCTATGCGCCTGAATATACCGACTGTATTTGTTTCGGGCGGACCGATGGAAGCAGGAGAATTAGACGGGAAACACCTTGATTTGATAGATGCTATGGTACAGGCTGCTGATGATACCATATCCGACGAACAAATCACCAAAGTTGAAAGCGCTGCTTGTCCAACCTGCGGTTCGTGTTCAGGTATGTTTACCGCGAACTCGATGAACTGTTTGAATGAAGCTATCGGCCTGGCTTTACCAGGTAACGGTACTATTGTGGCTACACACGCTAATCGTACTCGGCTATTCGAAGATGCTGCCAAACTGATTGTTGAAAATGCATACAAATACTACAGAGATGGTGACGATACCGTTCTCCCGCGTAAAATAGCCACCCGTGACGCCTTCCTGAATGCCATGGTACTTGATATCGCGATGGGAGGTTCTACCAACACCATCCTGCATACCCTGGCTATTGCACACGAAGC
Organism: Paludibacter sp.; assembly: GCA_028703105.1. Lineage (GTDB taxonomy): Bacteria > Bacteroidota > Bacteroidia > Bacteroidales > Paludibacteraceae > Paludibacter. The sequence continues at coordinate 1,894 of JAQVNN010000069.1, forward strand.
TGAAGTTGATTTCACCATGGATGATATTGATGCTCTTTCACGCAATACACCGTGCTTGTGTAAGGTTGCACCAAATACAGATAAATATCACATTCAGGATGTCAACCGTGCCGGAGGTATATTGGGAATACTCGGAGAACTGGCCAAAGGCAGTTTATTGAAAACAAACGTTTATCGTGCAGATGGGTTAACCCTCCAACAAGCCATTGAAAAATACAGTATTACAGTTGAACGTCCTAATCCGGAAGCAGTCCGTATTTATAAAAGTGCTCCGGCTAATCGTTTTAACCTGCTAATGGGCTCTCAAAATTCACAATACAAAGAATTAGACATCGATCGTTCAATCGGTTGTATTCGCGATATGGCACATGCTTATACCATCGACGGAGGTTTGGGTATCCTGAAAGGAAACATCGCGGTTGATGGTTGTGTAATCAAAACTGCCGGTGTAGATGAAAGCATCTGGAAATTCAGTGGTCCGGCAAAAGTATTTACTTCACAAGACACGGCATGTTATGGTATTTTGAGCGGACAGGTAGTTGCTGGTGATGTGGTGGTTATTACACACGAAGGTCCTAAAGGCGGACCGGGAATGCAGGAAATGCTCTACCCTACTTCGTATATCAAATCAAAGAAATTAGGAAAAGAATGCGCATTGATAACTGACGGACGTTTCTCCGGAGGAACATCCGGATTGTCGATCGGACATATTTCTCCGGAAGCAGCTTCAGGTGGAAACATCGGATTAATTGAAGATGGAGATATTATTGAAATTGACATCCCCAACAGAACAATCAATGTGAGATTGAGCGATGAAGAACTGGTTGCCCGTCGCACAAAAGAGCTGGCACGTGGCAAAGATGCCTTCACGCCAAAAGACCGCAACCGAGTCGTCAGCAAAGCCCTGAAAGCCTATGCCTCGATGGTAAGTTCGGCTGACAAAGGGGCAGTGAGGATGATTTAAAATTAGTCACCAGTCGGCCAGTCAACAGACATCAGTCTGGAGACCGGATACAAAAAACAATAAAAACAAGCAAAATCACAAATATGGAACACAAAAAAATGTCAGGATCTAAAATTCTGATTGAATCAATGATAAAAGAAGGCGTTGACACCATCTTCGGCTATCCGGGTGGTGCCATTATGCCTGCATTCGATGCTTTGTATGATTACAGAGATAAACTCAATCATATTTTAACACGCCACGAACAGGGTGCAACACACGCGGCTCAGGGTTATGCACGTGTTTCGGGTAAAACAGGTGTTTGCCTGGTTACTTCCGGTCCAGCTGCAACCAACACGGTTACTGGAATAAGCGATGCCATGCTTGATAGTACTCCATTGGTGGTAATCACCGGTCAGGTTGGTGCTCCCTTACTGGGTACAGATGCTTTTCAGGAAATTGATGTAGTAGGTATCACTCAGCCTGTTACAAAGTGGGCATATCAGATCCGAAGGGCGGAAGATATTGCCTGGGCTGTAGCACGTGCTTTTTATATTGCACGCAGTGGTCGCCCCGGCCCTGTTGTTCTCGATATTACCAAAAACGCTCAATTTCAAGAAGTTGAATTTAACTACCAACCATGCACTTATATTCGTAGCTATATTCCTGTACCGGAAGTTAACATGGAAGAAATTACCTATGCTGCCGATTTGATTAATAATGCCCAAAAACCTTATGCACTGGTTGGACAGGGAGTTGTGTTATCAAACGCAGAAGCAGAACTGAAAGCATTTCTTGAAAAAGCAGATATTCCGGCAGCCTGGACTTTGCTTGGCGCTTCTGCCATGCCCACTGATTTCCATTTGAACAAAGGCTTTCTGGGAATGCACGGCAACGTATCACCTAATATGAAAACCAATGAATGCGATGTGTTGATTGCTATTGGGATGCGTTTTGATGATCGTGTTACCGGCGATTTGAACACCTACGCCAAACAAGCTAAGATCATTCATTTTGACATTGATATGGCTGAAATAAACAAAAATGTAAAAGCAGATGCTCCGGTTTTGGGAAATGCAAAAGATACCCTTCCGGCTGTCACAGCCATGCTGAAACCGGCTAAACACACAGCATGGATTGATTCATTCAAAGAATATGATGAAAAAGAATACGAAAAAGTAATTCAGAAAGAATTATATCCTGAGTTCGGCGAAATAACAATGGGTGAAGTTATCTGCAGGATATCAGAAGCTACACAACATAAAGCCGTCGTTGTAACCGACGTAGGTCAGAACCAAATGATGGCTGCCCGTTATTCGAAATATTCGCAGACACGAAGTCTTATTACTTCAGGCGGACTCGGAACCATGGGTTTTGGTTTGCCAGCTGCTATGGGCGCCAAAATAGGCGCACCGGAACGCACGGTTTGCATGTTTAGTGGCGATGGTGGATTTCAAATGACCATACAAGAGTTGGGCACCATCATGCAGGAGCAGATTGGAGTGAAAATGATTATATTAAATAACCACTTCCTCGGCATGGTTCGCCAATGGCAGGAAATGTTCTTTGATGAACGTTATTCGTTCACCGAAATGCAGAATCCTGATTTTGTAGCCATTGCGAAAGCATATCGTATTGAAGGAAAGGAAGTGCTTAAAAGAGAAGACCTGGATGCAGCCATTGCAGATATGTTGAAAGACGATAAACCTTATCTGCTTGTGGTAAATGTAGAGAAAAAAGGAATGGTTTATCCCATGATGCCTGCCGGCGCATGCGTAACCAATATCCTGCTTGGGGATTAATTTATTATTTAAATGTATTCATGCATAAAATGCAAATCAACATGGAAAAAAAATTATATACAATCACAATATTTTCTGAAAATACCGTTGGTTTATTAAACCAGATTACGATTATTTTCACACGCAGGGCGCTGAATATTGAAACACTCTCTGTTTCTCCTTCTGCATTAAAAGGAATACATAAGTTCACCATCACTGTTTTTGCAACTGAAAACATGGTTGAAAAAGTAGTTAAACAGATCGATAAGCGCGTGGATATTCTGAAATCATATTATAATACAGATGATGACCTGATACATCAGGAAATCGCACTTTACAAAGTAGCGACTGACAAGTTACTGTCGTTGGGGTCAATTGAAAAATTAATCCGTCAGTATAACATCAGTATTCTGGAAATAAACGATACTTTCGTCGCATTTCAGAAATCAGGACATTATGCCGAAACTCAGCAATTATTTGATGAATTAAGTTCAACGATAGGCGTTCTTCAGTTTATTCGTTCAGGACGTGTAGCCATCACTAAATCAAAAGTAGAACGCCTGAGCGACATGTTGGAAAGTCTGAAAAAATTTGAACAGGAATAATAAAAAACGAAACGATTGATTGTCAATCGAAAAAAATACAATAATTTTACACAAACTTATTTTAACAAAACAAAAATGGCAAATTATTTCAATTCACTACCACATCGCCTGAAAGTTCAGGAATTGGGAAAATGTGATTTTATGAAAAGCAGCGAATTCGCTGACGGGGTAAAAAAGCTACTGGGTAAAAGAATCGTTATCATAGGTTGTGGTGCACAAGGTTTGGCTCAAGGCCAGAATATGCGCGACAGCGGATTAAACGTAGCCTATGCCCTACGTAAAGAAGCAATTGAACAAAAACGCGAATCCTGGAAAAAAGCTACTGAAAACGGATTCGAAGTAGGTACATTTGAAGAAATGGTTCCGACTGCCGACCTGGTTTCAAATCTCGCTCCGGACAAGCAACACACTGGTGTTATTGAAAAAATCATTCCACTGATGAAAAAAGGTGCATGCTTATCTTATTCACACGGCTTTAATATCGTCGAAGAAGGTATGCAAATCAGAAAAGACATTACGGTGGTAATGATCGCACCAAAATCGCCTGCTACCGAGGTTCGTGCTGAATATCTACGTGGATTTGGAGTTCCAACTTTGATAGCTGTTCACCGTGACAACGACCCTAACGGCGATGGGCTGGAAATTGCAAAAGCATACTGCGTGGGAACCGGCGGACATCGTGCAGGCGTTTTACATTCTTCTTTTGTAGCAGAAGTAAAATCCGACCTGATGGGTGAACAAACCATCCTTTGTGGACTGTTGCAGACAGGTTCAATTCTTTGCTTCAACAAAATGGTTGAGAAAGGCATTGACAAAGGCTATGCATCCAAATTGGTTCAATACGGATGGGAAGTAATTACTGAAGCATTGAAAATTGGTGGTATTACCAACATGATGGACCGCTTGTCAAATCCGGCTAAAATCAAAGCTTACAAGTTAGCCGACGAATTAAAAGAAATCATGACACCCTTGTTTGCTAAACACATGGATGATATTCTTTCGGGTGAGTTTTCGCGCACCATGATGGAAGACTGGACAAACGGCGATAAAAAGCTGTTGAGCTGGCGTGCAGAAACCGGAGAAACAGATTTTGAAAAAACACCTGCCGGCAACATGGAAATCAAAGAGCAGGAGTACTTCGACAATGCTACTCTGATGGTCACTTTCGTTAAAGCAGGTGTTGAATTGGCATACGAAACGATGACCAGTGCAGGTATCAAGCCTGAATCAGCTTACTACGAATCGTTACATGAAACTCCATTGATTGCGAACACCATTGCCCGTAAAAAGTTGTTCGAAATGAACCGCGTTATTTCCGATACAGCTGAATATGGTTGTTATTTGTTCGACCACGCTTGTAAACCTTTACTGGCCGACTTCATGAAGAAAATTGACACGGATGTAATAGGAAAGAATTTCAACGCCGCCAAGAGCAACCATGTTGATAATTTTGAACTGGTACAGGTGAACGCTGCCATTCGCAACCACTCCATTGAAATATGCGGTGCTGAATTGCGTGCAGCCATGACTGCCATGAAGAAAATCGTGGAATAATACGTTTCAGTCAATATAACCTACAGACCAAGTAAATTGAAAAAGCAGATGTACAGCAAATGTGCATCTGCTTTTTTCGTTGACATAAAAATCCATCCTCTGCATATTTGGTGGTGCATTACATGCGCTACATATAGCAACGCACCGACGCTAATTGCCTATAAATGTTTTGATCTAATTTTACGTTCACTCAATATGCTGATAATAAAATGCTGATAATAGATTAATTATTTAGTTTTTGTTTTTATCTTTGGGGCTAATTTTATAACACTTAAACTGTTTATTTCCTTAAATTGAAATATTGTATGCGAAACACCTCCAATTTCTTCTCATTTGTTATTTCTTTTATTTCCAGTGTTTTGACAATCTATTCAACGAAGGTTAAGGCAGATATATACGAACTACCGGTACACATACAGAAAGTGGGTTCGTATATTTAAGTGTTGGCTGCAATAATAACAAAATGACACGAACGATAATTATATTCATATTTGCCTGCTTTTCATTCTTTTATTCATTTGGACAAGTAACGAATGAACCAATTATAATTGGACACAAAATGTTCATTAAGTCAGGAATATTAAATGAAAACAGAGAGTACTGGGTTTATTTGCCCACTGACTATGACAATTCGAAATACGATTATCCTGTATTTTACTTGCTTGATGGACAAGAGCATTTTCATCAAGTATCAGGATTGGTTAATCACATGTCACGACTTGTACAACGAATGCCGAGAATGATTGTAGTAGGTATAATATCAACCGAAAGTGATAGATTAAGAGATTATACGCCAAACAATATGAAAATATTACCTAATGGTGGTGGTGCAGATAAATTTATTCAATTCCTTCAGAAAGAATTGATTCCTAATATAAATAATCAATTCCGCACAAATGATTATAAGGTGTTATTTGGACATTCATTAGCTGGTGTATGTGTTAACCATATTTTTACAACCCAAACAAACCTTTTTAATGCGTATTTTGCTGCTGACCCTGCAAATTTTGTTGATTCCACTATTTCCAAAAATTTGGAACATTTTATAGCCACTCAAGACACAATCCAATCAGGTTATTTTTTGTCTGTTAGTGGAGATGTTGATTCTTCCACCATTGTTCCAAATTTTAAATTATATGAATTCATCAAATCGAATCATTCCGATAAATTATACTGGGATTTCAAATTTTATCAAAATGAAGACCATATCTCAATGACTTTGAAGGCGATTTATGACGGTTTAGAATCATTGTTCCCAAATTATAAAATACCGACATCTTATCTTCTCTCATTTGAGAAGGGGGAAATTATTAATCATATAGAAAAAATTAATAACAGATACAAGATACATATTGCACTACCAGAACAACTTATTAATGAATATGCAATGTTTTTTTGTTCGAAACAGAAATATGATGACGCTTTAGAATTATTAAAATTAAACCTGACTAATTACAAAAATCCTTATGAGACATATTATTTTATTGGTGATGCTTACTTAATGAAAGGCGAGAAAGATAAAGCTTTACTAAATTTTGAGAAATCATTGGAAATTAAAGAGTTTTGGGATGTAAAAGAAAAGATTAAACGGATTAAAAATGAATAAATTACAGCAGCCAACAAGGGGTGTAGCCAATGTGGGTTGACATTGGAACTTCGGAGCGGTTTCGCCCGCTCGGGCGTTTTCGTCGGGGGACGAAAACGTAACACGCTCTCCCACACTTGCCACACCCCCAGCCGTAGGCAATATAACAGAAAGGGTAATCAACATGAGTACTATGTACAACAAATATGCAGAAAATGCTTTACGCATAATTAGAGAAATTATTACCAAACATGGCCCCAGGGTCAGTGGAACAAGGAGTTGTTCAACTGCTGCAGCTGATTTGGAAATGATATTGGCAAAATTTTGTAAAAATGCACGACACGAATCATTTGCTATTCATCCAAATTCCCTTTATTCGATTGGCAAGATCTTCGCAGTAATATATTGTATAGGATTGGCATCTGTGCTGATTGGAAGTCAATTGATTCTTGCAATAGGGCTGTTGTTTATGTTGACAGGCATTTTGTACTTTATTACCAATTTTATACTTTATTTAGACACATTTGACAGATTCTTTAAGAAAGCAGAGGGGAAGAACGTAGTCGGCATAGTTGAACCAAAAGATGTCGTTAAACAGCAAGTGATTATAGTTGGCCATCACGACAGTTCCTATATTTATCCCTTTTATGAAAAGGTGCCATTACTTTTCCCTATTCGACTATTTGTTCCAATCCTTTTATTTATTTTTTGTACAGGAGTATTGCTGATACTTTTCTTGTCCGGTATTTCCATGGCAAATGATCCTGTGTTGCCAGACTGGATAAAATTTACATTATTAGCAGGACTTGTGTTTGTTTTGCCCATGTATGGATATATATCAAAAAGGCAATCACCTGGAGCGGGCGACAATTTAATAGGATGTGCTATAGGTATAACGCTTGCACAGTTTTTTCAAAAAACAGAAGAATCACTAAATAATACCCGACTCGTGGTTTTGTTGACCGATGGTGAAGAAGCAGGCCAAAAGGGCGCAAAGTTTTTTATAAAGAATAACAAAACCCTAATAGCTTCAGTGGATACAATTGTAATTAATTTAGATAGCATATATGATTATGAAAACCTTGCACTTGTAAAAAGAGAGCGAAATGGATTTACAAGATTATCTAAAAAAATGGTGAAGGAAATTCAAACAGTTGCGGAAGGACTTGGGTATCGCTTTAAGGAAATAGTCATTCCATTTGGAGGTGGGGGTACTGATGGTGGACAGTTTGCACGTAAGAGAATAGAAACAGTAAGTATAATAGGGATGCCAACAGATATACTAAGGAGTGAGATCATCTTTCATACCATGAAGGATATGCCTGACAAGATTTCAGCAAAGGCTGTAAGTACTATTATTGAAGTTGTGAGTGAATATATTAAAAAGGTTGATCTCAGATAGAAAAGTTACATTGCCTAACACCATGCAAAACTACAGCCGCCTAACGGCGTCCGCAGTTTGCATACCCGTTACCCACAATTATAAAAAACTGACAGACAATGGATATGCTTAATTTAATAATTGGATTATTCATGATAGGAGTTGGATTTTTAGTTAAATCCGCACCCGATTTGATTGCTGGATACAACACTATGCCCAAAGACAAAAAGAAAAATGTGGACATTGAAGGTTTATCAACTTTTATGCGCAATGGATTAATCATTATAGGATTATCAATAATAATCGGATATTATTTATTCAAATGGATTGGTTTTACAATGATTGCCAATTCAATGATACTTATAGTGACTTTAGTCGGGGTAACAATTTTAGTTATAAATACCCAGAAATTCGACCATAACAAGACTAAGAGAACTAAACTGACATATTTTGTTCTTGGATTGGCATTTTTATTCGTGATTGGATTAATAACTTATGGATTTAATCCTTCAAAGACAATTTACGGTAATGATACAATTCGATTTTCAGGAATGTACGGATTTGAAGTAAGTATTGGTGAAATTGAAAATGTTGAACTTTCTGATAAAATACCGGCAATTAAAATACGGACTAATGGATTTAGTTTTGGCTCTATAAAAAAAGGATTTTTCAACCTTGATAAATTTGGTAAAAGCAGATTGTTAATTCATTCTGATTTAGCTCCATATTTGATACTTTCGAAAAACAATGGGGAGAAAATTATTATCAATTTCAAAGATAAAATTGAAACAGAAAAAACATACGACAAGATTAAAATAATGATAACCAAATAAATAACTGAGGCCAACCAAGTAAACCGCTCCTATAGGCAACCGTCCATGTACCCATTCGACTTCGACTATAACTGTAAGCATGTTCAAGGTCAACGCCAAACGTATCAGGTTTTTCCAACCCTTTTGACTTACCACCAATTGATATTTGCCTTTTTCTCCCTTTATAAAAGAGGGCATAAAGGGAAAACTTAACCGGTTTGCGTATTCCGCTTTTCTTCCGATTGATGGGCAGGTGAATAGAATACAATGGTCAAAATATAAATACAAAAAAACCACAGCAGTTATGAACTGTACCCCAAAAGTTAGACAAAAAACTTTTGGGGTATTTTTATGGAAAAAATTAAGCGAAAGAATCTGAAACATAGTTATTCAGATAAAATTAAAGTTTTAGAATTATACAATCAGGGTTATGGTTCAACTCACATTAGTAAGGTGTAATTAGTAACTTGCAATGCTCAAATTTTGGCAATTTGCAATGCACAATTATTCGTAACATGCAATGTACATTTTTGGGATAAAAACAACGAGTCTTCATATTTTTGTAATTCACCATAAATTA
>JAQVNN010000070.1 GCA_028703105.1 Paludibacter sp.
TGAGAATAAGTCTCGGCATCTACAAAGCGTTGTTCTGAAATATCCGGATAAACCCCGGTGAGCAGGCTGGAACGGGAGGCCCCGCTAACAGGCACGTTGCAATAGGCATGCTGATAAACAACTGATCGGGCTGCCAATTTATCCAAATGCGGCGTAATAACTGTTTCGCAACCGTAACATCCCAATTCCGGACGCAAATCATCCACTATGATAAACAGTACATTCTTTTTTTCCTGCGCTTGAACAAAAGAGGCACAAAAACAAGAAACGGATAACAAAAACGCTCCGGAAGAGAAATGACTGAAAAGATGTTTCATAGTATCCCTTAAAAAAAGACTGCATCAAAACCAAGTAGCTATTGCTACCTGATTTTGATGCAGCTTCAATGTTATTACCAACCCGGATTCTGACCCAGATTAGGATTTTTATATTTTTCCGTATTGGAAATCGGATAGAAATACAGATTGTTTGTAATCGTCCTGTTCTCATAGAGGAACTTCGTATAGTCAAAACCGTTATCGGTTTTTTCTACCTTTACCCCATAGATTTTGTCCGTATTACCCAAGTCTTTCCAACGGCGTATATCCCAGAAACGGTGTCCTTCGAATGCCAGTTCCACACGGCGTTCATTCTTCAGACGTTTTACAAATTCTGTCTCATTCATACCTGTCTGCAAAGCCGGCATATTCACGTCTGAACGAGCGCGAATAATATTCACGGCTTCACGGGCACTCATAGGGAACTCTACGTCTTTGTAATCCGGATCATGGAAAGCATTGACCATTGCTTCGGCATAGTTCAACAACACCTCAGCATAACGGAAAAGAATCCAATTATGATGTTTCTTGGTAATCGTAGAACCGGAAACAAAACTGATATCCTTATTTACATATTTCCTCAGGTAATATCCGGTAGTTGTGGCATTAGTCAATGGTAATCCGTTCACTCCACCTTCCCAAATTTCCACATTTTTACTTGCCGGCCAAACCATGTTATTATAGACAACAGTCATAGCCAAACGCGGGTCACGATTAGCATACGGATCCGCTTTCATAGTCGGATCGCTCCAGTTAAACGCTGTACCGTCTGTCATCTCGAAAGCATCTACCAGATTCTGAGTCGGGCAGGTAGAAGTTCTTCCTCCTTCCACTCCCATGGGGAAGTTGGCTTTTTCAAAATCACCTGTTTCACCCACAGGACGAGCCAGAATGACTTCCACGCTCTTATTATTGGCGGGACCGAATAAATTGGCAAAGCGATCCAATCTATATCCCAACTGCGAGCTTGAACCAATGATTTCATAAGCAGCACGTGCCGCATCTTTCCAACGTTCCTGATTGTCTTCTGAAAAAAGCGGGCTTGCCAGATAGAGAGTCACTCTTGATTTCAACGCCAATGCAGCTCCACGTGTAACGCGTCCTGTCTCTTTATCTACAAAACTTTGATAGTTGATGGGCAACAAGGTAGCCAGCTCTGTACATTCATCGATGATAAACTCGGCAATTTGCTCAAAAGTTGATGGATTCACCGCATTAGCTTGTTCCGGTGTAAGCACTTCCAATACAAAAGGTACATTGTGATAACGCCTGATCAACTCAAAGTAGTAGAATGCACGAAGAAAACGTACTTCATACTCATAATTGGTAAAGTCCTTTATCATGTCCTGATACTTGTCTGAAAACTTCCAGTCTTCAAAGGTCTGTCCTTTTGACTCTTTCAAATACAAATTGGCAGAACGTATGGCTATATAATAGGTTCCCCAAACATCATCCACCGTACGGTTAGCCGACCAGGTTCCGTTCACAAAGTCCCAAATATTTGAAGACTTGTACACATGAAGTGCATCATCCGTTGCAGCATCTAGCATTGCACCAGAAGTGCTACAAAAATCTTCCGGCAGGTAGCTATAGATATTGGTCACCATTCTCTTTGACCGATCAAAGCTTTCAAATATCTCCTGCTTTGTGTAATCAGATGATTCATCGCAGTCCATGAAGTCGCATCCGGTCAGCATTCCCACCGCCAGAAGCAATACTATATTTCTAAATTTCATAAGTTTCATTCCTGTTATTTTATTAGAAACGTAAATTAACACCAAAAGTAAATTGACGCATCAGAGGATGATTAACACCTATCGATTCAGGGTCAGAAATACCATCCAGTCTGTTTAAGCTGAACAAATCGTGGCCACGAGCAAAAATTTTCGCATGTTTCACGCTATTCAAGCCATTCAACCATTTTTCCGGGAACTGATAATACACTTCCAATGTACGCAGTTTCATATAAGAAGCATCAACCACCCACAAAGAGTTGGTATTATAGTTGTTTTCCGAGCCAGTTGTTGTCAGACGCGGATATTTCCCGTCCGGATTATTTTCACTCCAGCGGTTGTCATAATAATGCTGCGAAATCGTATTGTTATTAATCAAAGGACGATAAACGCTGCGTGTATCCAATGATTTGCTGTAGTTACCTACTCCCTGGAAGAAAGCCAGGAAACCTACACCTTTATACGCTGCACCCAGGTTGAAACCGAAATAGATTTCAGGACACAAATTATTATATCCCAATGCTATCTGATCATATTCGTCAATACGCTTGTCATTATTCTGATCCTTGAACTTCAAGTCACCCGGACGCACCTCCGACAGGTACTGTTTTACGTCACGTCCATCAATCTCTTCCTGGCTCTGATAGATACCTTCCACTTCATAACCAAAAATCTGGTTCACTGAATGACCGGTACGTTTCAAATAATCATACGGACGATAGACTTCGTTCATTTCAATGATCTCGTTCCGGTTGAAGGAAAACTGTCCGCCCAATTGATAGCTGAAAGAGCCGATATGGTCATTCCAGTTTGCAGCAACTTCCACCCCATACGAGTTAACAATTCCGTCGTTCACTTTAGGAGCACTGATTCCGAGTACAGCAGACATTGTTCCGGAACCATCTACCAAAATGTCTGTACGATGGTCGGTGTATCCGTCAACAGTTAACGAGAGACGATTCCAGGCCAAAAAGTCGAAACCAACATTCAGTTTATGAGACTTTTCATAAGTCAATCCCCCTACTACCGCCAAGCGGTTTTCCTTCGTACCTCCTAAAGAGGCCGGAGTATCTTTGAAGTAATAGCTACCGCCACCTCCGAAAGCATCTCTATACAGGTTTACACCATAATCAGCACGTCCGGCAATACCATACGAGGCTCTTAACTTCAACAGATTCAGCCAATCGGCTTTCAAAGCACTTTCTTCAGACAATACCCAACCGGCACCGATAGAAGGGAAAATACCCCAACGGTCTTCCGGATCCAACACACTGGCAGCAGAACCAGATAATGAGAGATCCAACAAGTAACGATCTTTGTAAGTGTAGTGCGCCTGTCCAACAATGTCAATAAACGCTCTTCCATTATTCTGACCTCTTTGGCTCATCTTATCCATCGCGTAGAATATGGTAGTATTCATTTTATGATCACCCCAAGCCCGGTTATAATTAACCTGTGCATTGATATTAAGATGATGTACCACGTCTTTGATACTGCTGGTAAAAGTTAACGCCGATTCTTCCGTCAGCTTTGTATATTGGTCATCCGCACCATCCCATCCCTTGATAGCCGATTCGGAAGCAAAATCACGTTGGTTACGTTCCCAATATTCAGCTTCATTATCAAACCCTATCCGAGCAGCTGCTGACAATCCCGGTGTAATAAAATCTAAACGCTGGGTAAGCTGCATGTCTGCATACAAGTTACGGCTCTGTGCACGTTCATATCCTTTACCGGAAATATAGGCAATCGGATTATTCTTGTACACAGTAGTAGCTCCCCACAGATTATGAGTTGTTTTCACCGGCATAGCTCCGGATGGAACCTGATACAACGCAGTAAAAATGTCTCCTGTCGGGGTGAACGGCCGATTGCTTTCAGCAAAATTACCTCGCAAACCCAATCCCAATTTGGTGGTTTTACCCAGTTTTATATCCAGATTGTTAATGAAGTTCAATTTTGAATATTTGAACTGTGTAGAATATCCTTCATTATCATCCGTCGGCTTAAGAATTCCATTATCGTTCAGATAATTCATCTGAGCAAAATATTGAGCAACCTCTCCTCCGCCACGCATGGAAAAATTGGCATTGTTTCCATCGCTATGATTACGCAACGCTTTGCCCCACCAATCTACATTCGGATAAAAATCCGGATAAGTCTGGTCTTTAAAAGCATCCAGTTCACGCTGGCTGTAGCGGGGTGACAGACCATCATTTTTTAATCCTTCGTTCAACGCCTGCGCATAGGTATATCCGTCCACAAATTCAGGTTCATAGGTAGGCGTACCCATCTTGAACTCATAATCAAAAGTAATTTCCGGTTTCCCGACATAACCACGTTTTGTCTTGATACAAACAACACCATTAGCTCCACGCACACCATACAAACTCAGGGCAACAGCATCCTTAAGCACCGTTACCGATTCAATATCCTGTACTACAAGATTATCTAAGTTGCGTTCAAAACCATCAACCAATATCAAAGGACTATTTTTGCTGAAAGTTCCCACACCGCGTATATAGAGAGTTGCACCGTCATCCCATGCATTTCCTGCATTTTGCAATACCTGCAATCCAGGAATCAGACCGAACAGAGAATTAGAAGGAGTCGTACTGGTACGATGTCCGAGCACATCCGATGTAGCTACGGCACTGGCTGTGGTAGCCTCTTTCTGGTTGAACGAGATTCCTCGTCCATATTGCTGTATGCTGTCTGCTACCTGAGCTATCGAAATAGAAGAGAACAGCAGCCCAACAATAAATAGCTTCACACTTTTTTTCATAAATATATTGTTATTTATTTATTCTATGAATCATGTTTATTAATTATTCCCAACCAGGATTCTGTACTAGCCCATATCCCTTATTTACCTCTCTGGGCGGGAAAGCGCTCAAATACCATTTGGGAGAAAACTCACCAGCCTTCTGCCAGGCTCTTTCTTTCAATTTAGGAAATTCAAACTGATACTCACCTGTCGTTCTATGACGGTAAACATTGATTCCATGCAGACGTTTAGTGAAATCAGCTTCACGTTTCCAGCGGATCAAGTCGAAGAAACGTACTTCTTCATATCCAAACTCGCAAGCACGTTCACGAAGTACCGCTTCACGGAATTCTTGCTGATTCAATCCTTGTTTTAGGCCTCCCAAGCCAACACGAGCACGTACCTCATTTACATATTGATAAGCCAGAGCATTGGGGCCTTTATGAACTTCATTCAACGCTTCCGCATAGGACAAGTATATTTCTGCCAGGCGAAGGTAAGGCCAATGAATTAAACTATTCTTGTACTCACCCTGACGGTCGAGCACGAATTTACGGGCAGCAATACCGGTTGACAAACTGGTGTTATCCAACACCCCGCTTTTCCCCCAGTCTGCACCTTTCGGGTAATTAATCTTATCACTTGATTTCTCCTTGCAAACGTCTGCAGTGCTACTACCAAACTTATCTCCATCTAACAAAATAGTCTCACACAAACGAGGATCACGGTTAATGAACGGATTTTTGGCATGTTCCGTATTGTTCCAGTCAAAATCGCTGCCATCGCTCATAGGGAACATATCAAAATACTCTTTCGTAGGACACCATGCTCCCCAACGTGCTGATTGCAAAAGAGCACCAATATTATTCGTACGATAATGACGGCGGCTGGAAATCAATGATTCAGTCGTTCCACGGGTAAAATATCCGTCACGGAAAGCCATCCTGTATTCTCCAGTCTTAACCAAGTCATAAAATCCTTCTTGCTGCATTTTAGCTATAAACTCCTCACCGGCCTTTGCTGCATCTTTCCAGCGTTGTTCATCATAACCTCCAAACCAAGTCATGAGTTTATCGGAAGCTTCCCCTGCATAATAAGGAGTTTCTGAATTGAACAACGGGCTCGCAACAAACAGAAGGACACGCGTTTTCAGTCCCATTGCTGATGCACGGGTTAAACGACCACTCCAGCTATCTGATTCACTTTCATTTATAGCCCATGGAAGATCAGAGCAATTCTTTGCTTCGTCGAGCAGGCGGACTATGAAATTGACTGTTTCCTGCAAAGTAGCACGCTTGGGTAGATTAACATCTTCCGGATCAATGGCACGATCTACAATCGGCAACGATCCATAATGACGGATCATTTCAGCGTATTGAGTAGCAATAATGATCTTAGCTTCCGCTTTCAAACGGTTCTTTTCTGCAGCAGACATATCCGGCACCCTATCTATATTTTCTATAAGTATCCAGGCATGACGAATGCATTTCCAGGAATTACGATTTGTAAAACGATATTTTGTACCGGTCCCGCCGTTAGATGCTGTGGCATCTTCTGATCCTGCATTATAGGAACCGCTGTAGTATAACGTATTTACTCCATCCCATGTAAGGTAAGAATTATTCAGGTCGCTCAGACCTTCCAGAATACCATACCACATGGCACTTGAAAAGTTATAACCGGTAGGAAATTCATAAGGCAGCAACGAGTAACTATACCACAACACTTTACGAGCATATTCCGCTGTTGAAAAAATTGTATCAATGGTTACATCAGTGCTGGGCGGTTTCTGAAGAAATTTTTCTCCGACAGCAAAATCTTCGCATGACACCATCAGTACCAATAGCAGTGACAATGCTAATCCATGAATATATCTTTTGATTGATTTCATATTTATTTTCCTTTCTTCAATTTTTAAAATCCAACTTTCAATCCCAGATTCATTACCATCACTACAGGATACATAGCATTAGTTCCTGTTTTTGCTTCCGGATCAATTACTTTCAGTTTATCAAACGTCAACAAATTGTATCCAGTAGCATAAACTCTCATACTACTAAGCTGCATTTTCTGAAGCGTTTTCTTCGGAAAACTATAACCTACTTCTATGTTTTTCAACCGCAGGTAAGAGGCATCACGTAGCCATAAATCTGAATTCCGGTTATTATGAGTCATGTTTGTAAACGAAATAGCCGGATATTTTGCTGCATCTCCCTTTTGAGTCCACGTGTCTGTTGTAAAATACTTCATTAACGAACGCGACATTGAAGAACTAAAAGGAGTCGAGAATATATCTTCCAACATACGTGATACCATGGTAGCTCCCTGCCATGTCATACTCATATCAAAACCTTTATAAGAGCATCCCAGGTTGATACCACCCGTCAATTGAGGATAAACAGGATTCCCAATTGCAGTCACATCATTTTGGTCAATCTTATAGTCTTTATTCAAGTCTTTAAACTTTGCATCTCCGGGATGAGGAGTGAAACCAGAACCATAATCCGGCATTGTATTACCGCGTTCTACATTGTAACGACTTACTTCATCTTCCGAAAAGAATCCGTCAAACTTATATCCGAAGTTCTGTCCTACCGAACGACCGGTACGTTGCATATATTCATATGGATACTGGACTTCATCTATGAATACGATTGTATTCTTAGCATACGACAAGTTAATTCCGATATTATACCCGAATTTTTTCATCCTTTCTCTCCAGTTCACACTCACTTCAAATCCTTTGTTATCTACCTTACCGATATTGGCAGTAGGCAGGGTTACAGCCAGATAACCCGGGTTTTTACCCCGAGAAGCCAATATATCCTGACGATGTTCGATAAAGTAATCCATATTCAATTTCAACCTGCTGTCGAAGAAATAGAGATCAGCCCCGTAATTTTGCTTGGCAGCTGTCTCCCACGTCACTGTTGGATTTCCTTTCTTCATTTCAGCAGCTCCGGCTGTACCTGTAGAACCGTTACCGAAGTAGAATACTCCAGTGTTAGGATCATAAATATCCGGAAGGTAAAGGAAACGAGAATTATCACTTACACGGTCATTACCCACAATACCATAAGAAGCTCTCAGTTTGAAATAGCTCAAATATGGTTTCAGCGGTTGCATGAATTCTTCTTCGGAAAGGATCCAACCAACAGAGAAAGCGGGGAACATACCGAAACGTTTGCCGGGAGCAAAGTTTTCGGAACCGTTGTATCCCATATTGACATCTGCCATATAACGGGTGTTCCAATCGTAAGTGGCACGTCCAACCAAACCAACATAACTTCTCGGAATAGATAAGAATTCGCTTGGTCCGGATGGATAATGGGTAATAGACTGATTGTACATCACCAATCCGGAAACATGGTGTTTCCCAAAATCACGTCTATAGTTCACAGCAGTTTCCACATACCAATCCCTTGTACGTCCTATTGATTCTGAATAACTAAGATTGGTTTTCTCGCCTACGCGACGATAATCTACCGTACCGTCAATATTCATAATAGCTTCATAATGAGGGAAACTACCGCTTCTGATCTTTGTCAGATTTACTCCACTATTATAAGCACCTTTGACATGCATTCTCAATCCTTTGGTAATAAAATCCAATTTCTGTTCCAACACGAAGTCAAAATTCAACGTATTTCCATATCGCATGTTATATCCTTTTCCATAATAAGGATAAAGGGCATCGCGAAGGTCTCCGGGCATGCTTGTTATCTTTTTGCTATCAGACCAAATCCATTTATCGTCCACAATTCCGACACCCGAAAATGGAGTTGCCCAATAAATGTCACGGAACAGATAAGTAATATCGTCCTCGTCATAGTTCGGAGTCCGTTTGTCATTCATACGTCCTCCCACGTTCATTCGCAACAAAGTGGTTTTCGTGATGTCCATATCCAAATTGACACGGTAATTATAACGGTTGTAACTGAAATTACTGTTATATTCTTTTTCAAGCGCTTTAAACAACCCGTCTTGCGTAAATACACCTAATGAAGCAAAATAACGGACTTTACTCGTACCGCCAGAAATAGTCAAATTGTGCTGTGTTTGCAAAGCATTTTTCTTAATCAGCATATCCAACCAGTCTGTATCCGGATAAGCCATCGGATTGCTACGGGTGCGAAACGCCTCGATGACGTCCGGCGTAAAAGCCATTGCTCCCTCAGCCACCCCATCTCTACGTTGAGATTCAACATAATTTGATGCATATTCATAACTATTAGCAAACTCAGGCAAACGTGTAGGCGTCTGAACAGCTAACGAAGTGGAGAAATTCACTTTGGCCTTTCCTTCCTGGCCTCGTTTTGTCGTTACCAAGATCACACCATTCGCACCACGCACACCGAAAACGGCTGTAGCAGAAGCATCTTTCAGTACTGTGATATCTTCTACTTCATTCGGGTCTAATTGAAAGAAAGAACGTTCCACACCATCAACCAACATCAACGGTTTGGACATTGATTCAGAAAGGGAACCCACACCACGGATATACACGGAAGGATCATCGGCTCCCGGCTGTCCGGTAGTTTGTACTGAAGACAATCCCGGCAATTTTCCGGACAGAGCATTACCAATACTCGAAACCGGCGTTTTCAATACATCCTCTGCAGTAATGGAAGACACAGCTCCGGTCACCGTAACTTTCTTAGTGGTACCATAAGCAACAACCTGCACTTCCTGCAGTTCCTGAACATTTTCATTCAGTTCCACTTGTAAAGTTGCTTCCCCTGCATACTTGATTTCCTTATCCTTATACCCTACATAGGATATAACAATAGTAGCACCTACCGGAACCTCCAGCCTAAAGTTACCATCAATGTTGGTAATAACTCCATTGGTAGTTCCTTTCACAATCACACTGGCGCCTGTCACCGGACCATATCTGTCAGTTACAGTTCCAGTAACCACTTTATGATTCTGCTGCACACTAAAATTTGCAACAGAAGACTCTCCCAATACATTATTTCTTAAGGGAAAAGCCATTTGTCCGAACGACAAAAACACCGCCAATAACCACACCTGTTTTTGAGGTATCTTCATAGGAAAGAAGACGTTTTTCATCATTTTTAAATTTAAGAATTACGATTATTTAATTAAAATTACAAAGGTTTTACAAACCATTTACAAAGATAAACGCAATAGCAGCCGGATAACTCCAATATTATTCAAAATAGGGCATTACATTGTACAAATACCTCATGTGGTGGTTTAATGTACAATAATACCCCCAAAACGGACAAATCAACACCCTAAAGATAATTCTTTTCGTAAGATCCCGATAAAGTACCTATAAAATTTCAAAACTGTAATCTCGAATCAAATATGACAGTATAACAACGTCGATCAATTATCAGAGTATTGCTGGTTGCGAGTAATGTGCATATCCGGGTGCCGGTCGCAATACAAAACTGTCTCTGTAGTACGGGTAAAAATAAAAACTGTGACAAGTCCATTAATTATAGCATCCGTGTTATGCAAAGTTGTTTTGTTAAGCATTTTTGTTAAGCATAGGTAATGGGGCCTTTATGTCTGTTTGTTCTTTAATTGTCTTAGCCAAGCAGAGATATAGCCAAATTCTAAATTGATTATTTTTGTTTAGATTATGAAAAACCTTATCTTTTGAAATATCAATTATTGAAGAGACGATCTCAGAGTATTTTCTAGTAATGAATTCTTTAATTTCCAGAGTATAGCTTCCACATCCTTCTAGATCTTTATGAGATTGCATTTTGCCAATTGTCTGAATTAGAGTATCAAAGTGATTTGGGAAAGCATAATGACAAATATCCATCCTGCATGTTTGGAATTCGAGTTCTTTATATTGTCCACCAAGCTGTAATTCTTCGTAGGATTCCCAATTATATTTTAGTCTTGCTATGAGTAATTTGACGATCCTTTCTTTATCGGGCGTTTTATCTCCAAGCCATCTTGAAATTTTTGAATCAAGGTTTAAGTCATGATCTTGGGGCATTTTTCTTTGATCTCTTTTGCTTAGCCAATTGTTTAAGGCCCATAAGTATTGTTGACCAAGCAAGCTCCGTCCGGTTTTATCATTTTTCCAGGCATTTTCTCCTTTGCTAATATGATTCGAGCCAATTTTTTTTGAGTCAATCGCAGGATTAAGGTTAAGTATGGGGTAGTGTTTCATCCAGTGTGTCTGGCAGTCCAAAACATCTCCACTAGTTTTGCCTGACAAATATATAGTTTTTTATTGGTTTTCTCATCGGGGAGGCATCCCGGGATGCCTCCCCGATGAGAAAA
>JAQVNN010000071.1:0-2087 GCA_028703105.1 Paludibacter sp.
AAATGAAAAAATACATATCAGTAATTATTTTAGCATTGATAGTCTGGCATCCTTATGCCCGGGAAATGGTAAAAGATTCCGTTCAACTGGAAGATGTAATTGTAACCGGATCAAAGTTCGAAACTTCCCGTAAATTAGTCCCCCTTTCGGTGTCTCAGATTAGTGCTGATAACATCAAACAGAGTGGGCATTACAACGTGCTTTCCTCCCTGAGCACTTATGTACCGGGTGTTTTCATTACGGAACGCAATATTCTGGGTTTTGGTGTTGCCACCGGAGGTTCAGGAGTTATCAATGTACGTGGTGTAGGCAGTTCGCCGAATACCCAGGTGTTGGTGCTGATCGACGGTCATCCGCAATATCAGGGGATTTTTGGCCACCCGCTGCCGGATGCCTATGTAGCTTCGGATGTGGAGAAAGTGGAGGTGATACGCGGACCGGCATCAGTGTTGTATGGCTCGAATGCCATGGCTGGAACCATCAATATCATCACCAAAAAACAACGAACTGAAGGCTTATCAGCAACAGTAAACGCCGTTTACGGTTCGTACAATACGCAGAAATATGCCGGGACATTCGGTTTTAAAAAAGACAAGCTGAGTTTATTTGTTTCAGCCAACCACGCCTATACTGACGGCATCCGGGAGAATACGGATTTCAAAATTAGTAATGGCTATCTGAAAGCAGGCTATGAACTAGATCGGCATTGGGAAATAACGGCAGATTTAAGTATGGCACAATATGAGGCAAACGACAACGGACCGGTTTATATGCCTAAACCCTTTAATATTGAAATTTTCCGGGGAAAGGCAGCGTTTTCAGTAGAAAATAAATACGACAAACTCGACGGAGCCATCAAGCTATATCATAACTTCGGTGAGCATGATTTGTCTGATGGATTTGAGTCAGTTGACCGGAACTCAGGTTTGATGATTTATCAGAACTACCGAATATCAGATCAATCGCATGTGACAGCCGGTTTTGATGTGAAACAGTATGGAGGTCATGCAGTTGATCCTAAGCCCTTAATCCCGGTTGATACGACTGTGTTTGTTTACGAGTTGGCGGGATATGCCTTAATTCATCAAAAACTGTTCGAAATTGTGGATTTGAATGCCGGTTTACGTTTTGAGCACAATTCCGTATTTGGTAACGAATGGGTTCCGATGGCTGGTGCAGCCGTCAGAACTGGTGAAACGACTAACTTCAAAGCTTCTGTTTCGAAAGGCTTCCGCAGTCCGACCGTGATGGAACTTTACTTGTATGCTGCCAATGCCGAACTGAAACCCGAACGGATGATGAATTACGAAATCAGCTGGCTTCAATCATTTTTTGATAATCATTTAAATACGGAGTTAACTACATTCCTTGTTAAAGGAGATAATATGATACAAAGGGTTGGAGAAAGTCAAACTGCTCAATGGTTGAATGTAAATCATTTCAGCAACCGCGGGATTGAATTTGCGGCGAAATATCGTGTGACTAACCAGTTTAATGTACAGGGAAATTATACCTTTCTTGATATGGAAAAGAAGATTGTGGCTGCGCCGAAACATCAGTTCAACATCAACCTGAATTATCAGTATAAAATGGTGAATTTCAATGTAGCTGCCCAGCATGTGAACACCTTGTATGCTTCATTGAATCCCGAAAGTATTCAAAATTTCACCTTGCTTAATGCCCGTATTTCAGCCAACGTAACGAAACAATTGGATGTTTTTATGGCCGGACATAACCTGCTGAATCAGCAATATCAGATTAACGATGGTTATCCGATGCCGGGAATTAATTTTCACGGAGGAGTGAATTTAAAGTTGTGAGGGTTTCTCCCGATACACAAACCAATACAACAATCCCACCAATACCGACCCTCCCAGTATATTCCCGATTGTTGCCGGAATCAGGTTGTTGAATAAAAATTCAGCCCAGGTGACAGGTGCACCATTGAAGATAGCAGCCGGAATGAAGAACATGTTGGCGATGCTGTGCTCGAAACCAATGGCCACGAAAGCCATCACCGGAAACCAGATGCCCAGCATTTTTCCTGTGGTGTCTTTGGATGCATAAGCCATCCACATGGCTAAGGC
>JAQVNN010000071.1:2187-5462 GCA_028703105.1 Paludibacter sp.
ATTTCCTTTGCTTTTTTGAGTTGTTCCGGCGTGTTTTGCTCTACACCTTCCAGCTCGTATTTCCAGCCAAGTGATTCGTATTTGTGGATACCTAATTTGTGATAGGGTTGTATTTCCAGTTTTTGTATATTTGTCATCGGTTGCAGAAATCTGCCCAGTTCGTGCAGGTGTTCTTCGTTGTCGGTGTATCCCGGAACCAACACATAACGCACCCAAACAGGTTTGTTAATTTCATACAGATATTCGGCCATGCGTAAAGTTGCTTTGTTTGTTATGCCGGTCATTCTCTTGTGCGCGGCGTCATCGATTTCCTTGATGTCCAGCAGCACGAGGTCGGTGTACTGTAATAACTCTTTCACCGCATCGTTGAGGTAACTGCCGTTGGTGTCGATACATGTATTGAAACCTTCCGTTTTCAGCATGCTGAAGAATGGGGTGATGGCACTTGCCTGCATAAGCGGTTCGCCACCCGAAACTGTGATGCCTCCTTTTCTGCCGAAGAAGGGACGCTGACTGCGTGCCAGTTTCATCAGCTCTTCGTAGTCATAGGGTCTTGATTCTCCGCTTAATTCAATCGTGTCGGGATTGGCGCAATATAAACACTTGAAATTACATCCCTGTAAAAACAATACCATCCGGACACCGGGACCGTCAAATGTCCCGAGCGACTCAATTGAATGTATTCTGATCATTTTTTTGTTTTAGTCTCCAGACTCCAGACTCCGGTCTCCATTCTGGTGTCTGGCGTCCGGCGTCTGGCGACATTATATTACATCGCTTCAAAAAAACTGCGGGAAATAACTTCAAGCTGTTGTGCGCGGGTGAGGCGAACAAAGTTTACGGCATAACCCGAAACACGAATGGTCAACTGCGGATACTCTTCCGGATGTTCCATCGCATCTTCCAGCATCTCGCGGTTCAGCACGTTCACGTTCAGGTGATGCGCGTTTTTCGCGAAGTAGCCGTCCATAATGCTCACTAAATTCTCCCTGCGATCCTGATCGCTTGGTCCGAGCGTTTTCGGAACAATGGAGAAGGTATTCGAGATACCGTCCATCGAATGGGTGTAATCCAGTTTCGATACCGAACTTAGTGAAGCCAAAGCTCCGTTGGTATCGCGACCGTGCATCGGGTTGGCTCCCGGCGCGAAAGGTACCCCCTTGGCGCGACCGTCGGGTGTAGCGCCGGTTTTGTTGCCATATACCACGTTGGAAGTGATGGTCAGGATGCTCAGCGTTGGTTCCGCGTTTTTATATGTCGGTAATTCTTTCAGCAAAGAATTGAAATAGATAGGGATTTCGCGGGCAAAAGTATCCACGCGGTCATCGTCGTTACCATAGCAGGGGAATTCACCATCGATGTTGAACTCCTTTGATAGTCCGTTTTCATCTCTGACTACCGTTACCTTAGCATGCTTGATAGCCGAAAGCGAGTCGGCCACGATGCTCAGTCCGGCTGCACCATACGCCAGGTTGATGCGTGGATTCGTATCGATAAACGCCATCTGCGCTTTTTCATAATAATATTTATCGTGCATGTAATGAATGATGTTCATGGCATCGGCATACACGCGTGATACTTCCGTCATGGCCAGTTTGAAATTTTCCATGACTTCATCAAAATCGAGTACGTCCGATTTGAGTGCAGGGATACCGTGGAGCACCTGTTTGCCACTGATCTCGCAACGTCCGCCGTTGATGGCCAGTAACAATGTTTTGGCTAAGTTACAGCGGGCTCCGAAGAATTGAATCTGTTTACCGATTTCCTGATAGGAGACACAGCAGGCAATTCCATAGTCGTCGCTGCAGCGGCTGCTTTGCATCAAATCGTCGTTTTCATATTGAATAGAAGAAGTGTCGATAGAAACTTTCGCGCAGAATTCCTTGAAAGCTTCAGGCAAACGCTGTGACCAAAGTACCGTCATATTGGGTTCTGGTGAAGGACCGAGGTTGTAGAGCGTCTGCAGGAAACGGAAAGAAGTTTTGGTTACTTTGTGGCGACCATCGGCCATGGTTCCACCGATCGATTCGGTTACCCAGGTTGGGTCGCCGGCAAAAATTTCGTTGTAGGCGTCCATACGCAGGTGGCGCACCATACGGAGTTTCATCACGAACTGGTCGATGAGTTCTTGTGCATATTCTTCGGTGATTTTACCGGCAGCAATATCTCTTTCAATGTAGATATCGAGGAAAGATGAAACGTTACCCAGCGACATGGCTGCTCCGTCCTGTTCTTTTACAGCCGCCAGATAAGCCATGTAAACCCATTGTACAGCTTCTTGTGCCGTTTCAGCGGGGCGGGTCAAATCCAGGCCATAGATATGTCCGAGTTCTTCCACTTCCTTCAGTGCTTTGATCTGTTCAGCTATTTCTTCACGCAGGCGGATGCGTTCGTCGGTCATCGGACCGTTGAAAATCAACTGGTCTGCTTTTTTCCCTTCAATCAAACGGGTGGTGCCGTAAAGCGCTAGGCGACGGTAGTCACCGATGATGCGACCACGGGCATAATTATCAGGCAAACCGGTTAAAATTCCCAACGAGCGGAAGGTGCGGATTTCGCTGTTGTACACATCAAATACCCCTTCGTTATGGGTTTTAGCATACTTGGTAAAAATCTCTTTTACGATAGGTGAGATTTCCACGCCATTTTCAGAACAAGCTTTTTCTACCACAGCGATGCCGCCATAAGGCTTCATGGCGCGTTTCAGCAGCATGTCGGTTTGCAATCCCACGATGATTTCTTTTTCGCTGTCGATATAACCTGCGGCATGAGAAGTAATCCTGGAAACCAGCCGATTATCGATCGCGCGTACGCCTTTATTGGCACGCTCTTCCTTAATGGCATCCAGGCAAATTTGCCACAGTTGTTGGGTCGTTGCCGATGCACCACATAAAAATGAACCATCTCCGTCGTAAGGAGTAATGTTGTTGGTCACAAAATCACGCACGTTGATCTGTTCCTGCCAGAGACCTGACTTAAATTTACCCATCTGAACTAAACAATTAAATTGTTAAAATTTATACCTTAAAACTAATACCTAAATAACACCTTTTTTGTCGTTTGCAAAAGTAGTGTAATGCATCTATATGTTATATAACATAATATGATTAATTTTTCGGTGCAAATTTACGACGATAATAATTATTTCATGCTATTGCGAATTAAAGAAATTTTTCTATAATAAGCCGTTCTAACTTGAAAATGTGCTGATTTCTTGTGAAATCTACTAATCATGCGAATCAGTAGTTGAAAAGTGCTTTTTTCTCTCTGCTTCC
>JAQVNN010000071.1:5562-10936 GCA_028703105.1 Paludibacter sp.
TATCGAAAATATCAATAATCATATTGATTTTTTCTACCAAACACAAAAGCATGATTTGATGTTTTACGGTTACATAAAAAGAATTATAGTAACATTAAAAAAATATTATCATCATGAAATTTGAACTTCCCACATTACCGTATGAAACAGGCGCTTTGGAGCCTGTAATTGGCAAACAAACTGTAGAATTGCATTATGGAAAGCATTTCCAGGCTTATATCACCAACCTGAATAACCTGATTCCGGGTACAAAATATGAAAACATGGGTTTGGTGGATATTGTAAAGAGTAGTGAAGGCCCGATATTTAACAATGCGGGTCAGGCGCTGAATCACAACATCTATTTCCTGTCGTTTTCACCCAACGGAGGTGGAGCGCCATCAGGTAAGTTGGCGGAAGCTATCAACCGTGAATTCGGGAATTTCGAAAACTTCAAGAAAGAGTTTAATGCAGCAGCAGTGTCGGTTTTTGGTTCGGGATGGGCATGGCTGGCTAAGGATGCCAACGGAAAATTATCGATTGAGAAAGAACCTAATGGCAGCAATCCGGTTGTAAAAGGCTTGGTTCCGTTGTTGGGATTTGATGTGTGGGAACATGCGTATTACCTGGATTACCAGAACCGCAGACCCGATCACGTGAATGCTTTGTGGAATATCATCGACTGGAAAGCTGTGGAAAGCAGGTATTAAAAGGAATTTTTTAGCTATCTGAAAATAAATGTGTGTTTAGGTGGACTTTAATTGACCAGACCTGTCAGGTTTTTAAAACCTGACAGGTCTAATACATTCAAACAAAAATATTAATATTTTTCTCACTTCATATACTTTTTTTCATTTAAATGCGTTTATGAATCAGAAACAAAAAATAATTGATATTGCCTATGCAAAAAACTATTACTCCGTTAAACAAAACTGATTTACAACAAACGCCACAACAGTTAAAGGACTGTTCAAACAACATGCAACCCTCAGATTCCACCATTCAAAAAATTTTGCAGTTCGCTGCCAACTACCGGGTGCAAAAAATAAGTGAAAATCAGTATATTGAAATGAATCTTAGTTAAAAAAGAAGACTTCCGGATAAACGGGAGTGTTTTTTTTGTTAATTTTGCATGACTTTAATATTAATATGTATGCAAAGAATTATCTCTCCTTCAATATTAGCTGCTGATTTCAGTAATTTAAAGGCAGCTTGTGAAATGATAAACCGCAGCAAAGCTGATTGGATTCATATTGATGTGATGGATGGTGTTTTTGTACCTAACATTTCTTTCGGATTTCCTGTGTTGGAGGCGATTACGAAACATTGTACCAAACTGATTGATGTGCATATCATGATCGTTCATCCCGAGAAATACGTGAAACGCTTTGCTGATGCCGGAGCGGAAATGCTAACCTTTCATTACGAAGCAGCGGAAAATCCGGGTGAAGTGATTGAACTGATTCGCCAGCAGGGCATCAAAGTGGGCATTACTATCAATCCGGACGTGCCGGTGGCTGCTTTGAGACCTTACATCGACAAAGTGGATATGGTGCTGTTGATGAGTGTTTTCGCGGGCTATGGAGGGCAAAAATTCATTGAAGAAAGCTATGACCGGCTGAAAGAGCTCAAAAGCATGGTGGATGAACTGAACCCTGCCTGTATGATACAGGTCGATGGCGGTGTCTCGATCCATAATGCAAAAAAACTATTCGATCATGGTGCCAACGTCCTTGTTGCCGGCAGTGCTGTTTTCAATGCCCCCGATCCGGAGAAGATGATTCGAAAAATGCTTTTATAGTGGTTAGTTGATAGTGGTTAATTATTCCACTAACCACTGACCACTAAATAATCTGTTTGTTTATGTCCTTCCTGCAACGTACTCCGTTTTTCAGGTTGTTGGTTTCGTTGGTGTGCGGCATTGTCGCGTTTCAATACATGGAACTTTTCGGCCTTACGCGTTTGATCCTGCTGATCATCGCGGTTTCTTTGATGTTGATTTCTTACTTTTTTCACCAATCGGCTCAGGCCTACAGCTTGCGGTGGTTGTTTGGTGTGGGTGTTGTTTTGTTGTTTTTTCTGATGGGATATTTTCTTTCAGCAAGAAAATATCAACAAGCGACATTTACTCAACTGGATCAACAAGATGTTTTTGTTGGCCGTTTGTTGGCTGCTCCCGGAGAGAAAAACAATTCAATGGCTTGTAAAATGCAGGTGGAGGGGATTTATGCAGGCACAAAAGTCATCAAAGAAATGTCTTCTCCTGCCTTGGTCTATGTGGCAAAAGACAGCGTATCCCTTCAGTTGAAAAGGGGAGATATATTACTGTTTAGAAGCACGTTTCAGCGGCCATCCGGTGCGATGAATCCAAAGGGATTTGATTATGCGGTCTACCTCGCGAATAAAGGCATCCGGGCAACTGCGTATGTGAGAGCAGGAGAGTGGAAGCTGATTTCGCATCAGAAAGGATTTTCGTTGCAATTTTGGGCAGAACAATGCAGGTATAAACTGCTTCAGATATATGAAAAGCTGGAATTGTCAAAGGATCAATTCGCGGTATTGGCAGCACTTACGGTTGGATACACAGAAGCTCTTGACCCGGATGTGCGGGAAAGTTTCAGTCATTCCGGGACTATGCATATTCTCTCGGTCAGCGGTTTACATGTTGGTGTAATTTATTTGGTGCTACAAACAGCTCTTTCCTTGCTATTCAAAAAGACAAAATGGAAGTTCATCAGTGCCGTTTTTACAGTTTGTGCACTCTGGGTATATGCCTTTGTTACCGGCTTACCTCCTTCGGTGGTGAGGGCAACAACCATGTTCTCTTTGGTTGCGGTAGGGGTTGCACTTGGACGTAAATCACAAATCTACAATACGATCTCAGTATCTGCTTTCGCAATTTTGCTGTATGATCCGAATCTCTTGTTCGACGTAGGATTTCAGCTGAGTTATTGTGCTGTGATTGGCATTGTGTGGTTTCAGCCGAAAATCAGTTCGTTATTATACATGAAACAAAAATGGCTGAAATGGTGGTGGGATCTGACTGCCGTATCATTGGCGGCACAGATTGCGACACTACCGCTCGTTTTATATTATTTTCATCAGTTTCCGAATTATTTCTTGTTGGCCAACTACGTAGCTATTCCATTATCAACCTTTATTATCTATCTGGCTGTTGCATTTTTAATCCTTTTTCCGGTTTCATGGTTGGCGTTTATCCCGAGATTTCTATTGAAGTCAATGTTATGGTTGTTGAATGCTTCCGTTGATTTCTTCCATGATTTACCATATGCAATTTCAATTTGTTACCTGAACTTTTTTCAGTTGTTTTTACTTTTTGCGGTACTTGTTTTCTTCTCCTTTTACCTGGAAAATAAAAAATACTGGTCATTGATGGCTACTTTGTGCATCTTGCTGGGTTTTGTGTTAAGTCATGTTCTTGTTCATTATCAGACAAGTAAGTTGAATCAGTTGGTGGTTTATGCCGACCGGAAACACACGCATGTGAATTTGATAACCCGACATCATCATCAGGTGATTACAACAGATAGTACAGCGGCTTTTTTGTCGGCTTCCAACTATTGGGAAAAGTGTAAATTACATAACCCTGAATATAAAATTATACATTCATCTGGTTTTTTTAGCTTTCAGGGAAAGAAAATACTCATACTGACCGACAGTTTGTTACACCGCAAAACAACCCATACGCCTATCAAAACTGATTTCCTGATTATCGGCAATGGTTTGAAACCCCGTGCGAAAGAATTGCTGAGTTGTGTGACGCCCAAAAACTGCATCGCCGACCAGAGTATTTCTCCCTGGTATGTCGATCAGTTGAGGGAAAGCTGTCGTGCGAAAAGGATAAGTTTTTATTCCGTTGCAGAGCAGGGTGCATTCATATATGACTTTAAACAAGCTGATCCCTGAAACTATATCATATTTTTTTGTTATTTTTGTCCCCGTTATAAAACCAAGCCAATGATATCAAAAATTATTGCAGAAGAACTGGTTCATAAAGCCAAAAAAGCGATTGATGAAGCAGATAAAATAGCCATTGTGGTGCATGTGGGACCGGATGGAGACGCCATGGGTGCTTCACTCGGGATGTGGCATTACCTGATGACTCAGGGTAAAACACCTGTTGTGGTGATGCCGACTGCCTTTCCGGATTTTTATTCCTGGATGCCTGGATCAGCCGATGTGCTGGTTTATGAAAATGAATCTGAAAATGCAACACAGCAACTGCAAGAAGCAGAGTTGATTCTTGCCCTCGATTTCAATGTGCCCAACCGCATGGGCGATATGGCGGAGGTGGTGGTGAATACACCAGCAAAGAAAATTATCATTGATCATCATTTGCAACCCGGAGATTTTGCAGATATCGTGATTTCTTATCCGGAGATTTCTTCCACGAGTGAGCTTATTTTCAGACTGATCTGCCGGATGGGACATTTTTCGGAAATTAACCTGGCTTGCGCCGAATGTATTTACACGGGCATGATGTCGGATACGGGTGGTTTTACCTATAACTCAAACGATCAGGAAATATACATCATCATCGCCGAACTGATTAAGTTGGGTGTGGATAAAGACGAAATTTACCGGAAAGTGTTCAATACCTATTCAGAGCATCGTTTGCGCCTGATGGGGTATTGTTTGTACAAGAAGATGAAGGTATATTCTGAATATAAGACGGCTTTGATTACGCTGACGGCTGCTGAAATGGAGCAGTTCAACTTCGTAAACGGTGATTCCGAAGGTTTTGTGAATATACCGCTTTCGATGGCGGGAGTTGATTTTTCTGTCTTTATGCGGGAAGATTCGGATAAAATCAAGGTGTCGTTGCGTTCGCAGGGAACTTTCCCGACCAATAAATTCTCAGGAGATGTGTTTAACGGTGGTGGCCACCTGAACGCCTCCGGTGGCGAATACTATGGCACCATGGAGGAGGCTGTGAAATTATTCGAGGAAGCGCTGCCGGGGTTTAAGGATTTTTTGTAAACTCCTCGCTGCGCCCGGAATGGCATGTGGTCAGCAGCTTCCGTAGGAAGCATATTTCAGTAGCCAGTCAGTTTACTGGCTGGTTTATGTCGAACAGACCATTATACGGAGCTGCCGTAGGTAGCGCATCATATTGATAGAATATATAAATTAAGATATTCAGTTTAAAACAAATGAAATATATCATTATTCTTGGCGACGGCATGTCGGACGAACCCATTCCGGCACTGGGTAACAAAACCCCCTTGCAGGTTGCCAATAAACCGAACATAGATAAAATAGCGGCCTTGGGGCGGTGTGGTATGTTGCATACTATTCCGGCCGGATATGCGCCCGGAAGTGAGATTGCCAACATGAGCGTGATGGGGTACAATGTTCCTGAAGTGTTCGAGGG
>JAQVNN010000148.1 GCA_028703105.1 Paludibacter sp.
CACAAATGTAGGTAAAATTTCCAAAACTTGCTTATCTTTGCACCGCAATTTCAAAATCAAAAGCGGGGGTTTAGCTCATCTGGCTAGAGCGCGACACTGGCAGTGTCGAGGTGACCGGTTCGAGTCCGGTAATCTCCACGGAAAATAAGGAAAGCAGTCACTTGAAGAAGGGGCTGCTTTTTTGTTTCCATCTATATTCTTCTTGTACTGGGACTTATCACTACCGGATTGTTTCTTATCGGGTTTTATTTTGCCCTCTTTTACAAGGCGTTGCTTTTCTGCACGGATTTTCTCCAACAGTACTGAAGCTAGTTCGTCGTTAGGATCCTGCGCTACAAGTTTTCCGCAAATGGCGAGGTCTAATATTTTTTTCGTAATTGTTTTGTGTTCATTAAATCAGGATTCAATTTGGCAACTGTAACATCGGGTTTGCGTATGCGTTGTCCCCGCCATGAAGTTAATCCCATATTTTCTTTTCCGGCATTGGCGCGGGTATAAATAATTTCGGCAGCCGTTTGTCCCGAAACAGCCCAATGCATCTTGTTTTGAACTGTTGCGAAGAATGTTTTGGTTATATCCGCATCTTTATCGTAATCAACGGAAGTGGCATAAATGTCGGTTATTTTAAGGTAAAACCGCCTTTCGCTGGTGCGAATATCCTGAATAATTTGTTCTAATTCCTCAAAATAATCAAAGGGACTGTCAGGATTTTTCAAGCGATCGATGTTAATGACAAATCCTTTTTGTATGTAGGAGCGCAGTTTTTCAGTTGCCCATTGACGAAATTGTGTGCCTCGTAACGATTTTACACGGTAACCAACCGAAATAATCACATCAAGATTGTAATACTTAACTCTTTTTTCCTGTGTTTTGCTTTCAATAGCCCCGTGTTGAGTGGTGTGTCGGAAATCCCGACATACCACTTTTCATCTAATTCGCCTTCTTTAAAAACGTTTGAGATATGTTCGGTTATAGTGCTTCTTCCTTTATCAAACAATGCTGCCATTTGCTCTTGCGTAAGCCAAACCGTATCGTTTTCAAACAACACATTTACCGAAATTCTTTCATCTTCGGTTTTAAAAATGACGAACTCAGAATTATTTACAGATAATTTGTTGTGTTTCATAGCGTTCTAATTTGCTTCAATGTTGCCAATGATTTTTTTTAGCGAATTTACCGCCGACAAAATGTTTTGGCTTTTATCCTCCATCATTGTCATCAGTTCTGCAAGCGAAAAATCCACTTCTAATTTTTTATCTATTTCCAACCTTGCTTTTTCTTTAGGCGACATAAAGTTATAGTATCAGAAGTTTGTACAAAAATATAGATTTAATTCATAATTTTTGACATTAAAAACAAAAAGTCATCAAAATTAATGGTACATATATCATTGAACTACAAATATATGATAAAATAACGATAGATGACAATCGTAGTCAAAAAATATGCAGAATGAAAAACCGCAGTAAATCAATTGTTTTACTGCGGTTTCGCTATTGTTGCTAATCGATTTTTATCGACTTTACTTCACCTCTTCAAAATTGAGCATGTATGAATGTCAGGCAGTTATGTTTATGTGGTACAAATACGATACTAATAGTTCATCTGCAAAACATCGGTTACTTTATCGTTTTTAGTTGTTATTGTTCAGTTAGAGCCGCTGTTCACTGTCAATGAACACGCAAAGATAGTGAACAGTTTTTTAACTGAGTAGTAATACTAACCATTTCGTTCTTTTCAATATATCTGACATTTCCGCCACGTTTCCGCCATTTAACCGCCAAGCAATATTTCATAGTAAGCACTTTTTTTATCTCCAACTCGTCTAATAAGTCCTTTTCCAATTAAAGGATCTAAATCCCCAAATGCGCTTCAACATGTTATTTGCTCGTTTGTTATTCAACAGGAAAAATAGAGGAAGGAAGCGTCGAGTTTGCTTATTTTCAGAAAATTATGTAGTTTGTTATAATATAGTATTAATTTAAAAATATTGAATATGATCTACGGGTATATTAGAGTAAGCAGCGATAAGCAAACTATCGAGAATCAACGATTTGAAATAAACAATTTTTGTGAACGAGAGAAACTTAATATTGACGGCTGGATAGAAGAAACCATCAGTGGAACAAAAGCATACAATAAGCGCGAACTTGGCAGATTGTTGAAAAGAGTTGAGAAAGACGATCTAATTGTCTGTGCTGAATTATCACGTCTTGGTCGTAACCTCTTTATGATAATGGAAATACTCAATATCTGTATGAATAAAGAATGCCGAGTATGGACAATCAAGGATAACTACCGACTTGGAGAAGATATCCAAAGTAAGGTTCTGGCATTTGCTTTCGGACTTTCTGCCGAAATAGAAAGAAATCTGATTAGCCAAAGGACAAAAGAAGCTTTGGCACGAAAAAAAGCAGAGGGAATTATACTTGGGCGACCCAAAGGCAAACGCTGTAGATTAAACCCAAAGTGTGTTTCGAAACATTCATGGATTCTTGAACAGTTAGAAAAAGGAACAGCGAAGCAGAAGATAGCTAAGAAATTGAAGATTTCAAAATCAACATTATATCGCTACTTAATATATGTTGGTCTTTTTTCAACAAATTGCAAGCAGCATATTTGGGAGGAGAGAAGGATTTACACATGACTTGAAATCAAGGGCGTCAAATCAAGACGGTTATTTTGATATTGTGATAGGAAATCCGCC
>JAQVNN010000072.1 GCA_028703105.1 Paludibacter sp.
ACGAATTGTTTGGTAGATTGAATTAAGCACCATATCTTTGCATCGTAAACAAACAGATAAATTTTTCATAGTTAAGGTTTAGGTTAAAATGTGCAATGGGTGGCTGTGAAGTTACCCATTGTTTTTTGTGTTTATTTATTTCGTGTTTGAATAGCTTTGATTATATTTGCGGTGATTATAGATGGTAATAATAAATAGAGTAGCTGATGGACAGTTTAGGTGACTATATATATTTGATCGTGATTTTGATTGCCGCTATCAGTAGTATATTAAGTAGGAAGAAGAAAAAACAGGCAATTGAGGTCGAGACAACAAATTTTCCTGACCTGGAGGATGTTATTCCCGGTTTTACTGAAAATGTACAACCTGAAAGTCCTGTCAATAACGAACGCAGGGTAAAGGAGGCAGAGCATATTATTCCAACTTATGATACTGTTCAGGATATTTCTGTCATGAAAGCCAAAAAACAAGTGAAATCTGTCAAGCAACATAAAGAACCAGAGCCAGAAGCAGAGGAAACTTCATTTTTATCTGAAATTGAATTGGATACTGTTGATGAAGTGAAAAAAGCTTTTATTTATGCAGAGATAATTAACAGGAGGTATTCATAAATATCTGCTTTATAACATGTAAAAGATTTTTTTTTTTCGGAAAAGTTCTTTTATATTTGCAGTCAAAATAATCAGGATATGAGTAAGAGTTCCGGCAAAGAAGTCGGAATTCTTTTTTGTTTGAATTAATTTATAAACGTTTTTTGAGGAGGATTTATCATGGCAGTAACTTACATGACAGAGGAAGGGTACAGGAAATTAAAAGAAGAATTGAATGAGCTTGAACGCATTCAACGTCCGGCTATTTCGAAACAGATTGCTGAAGCCCGTGACAAGGGAGATTTGTCGGAAAATGCTGAATATGATGCAGCAAAAGAAGCTCAGGGTTTACTCGAAATGAAGATTGCACAGCTGAAAGAAACCCTGGCGTCTGCCCGTATGATAGACGAATCGAAAATCAAGACAAATGAAGTTCAGATACTTAACCGCGTTAAAATTAAAAATGTCAAAACAGGGCAAGTAATGTCGTATGTGATTGTGTCGGAAAGTGAAGCTAACCTGAAAGAAGGAAAACTTTCGGTAACAACTCCTATCGCCAGGGGATTGCTGGGGAAAAAAGTTGGAGAGAAAGCAAACGTAGAAGTTCCTTCCGGCATTATAGAGTTTGAAGTTATAGATATATCATTATAATGAACTCATGACAATATTCAGTAAGATAATCAAAGGTGAAATTCCTTGTTATAAGGTTGCCGAAAATGAGCATTTCTTTGCATTTCTGGATATCAGTCCGATGACTAAAGGGCATACGCTTGTTATACCTAAAATTGAAGAGGATTATATTTTCAATCTGGATGACGAGCTGCTGGGTAACATGATGATCTTTGCAAAAAAAGTGGCGAAAGCAATTCAGCAGGCTGTTCCTTGTGTAAGAATAGGAGTAGCTGTGCTGGGCATGGAAGTACCTCATGCGCATATTCACCTGGTGCCTATAAAAAATGAATCAGATCTCAATTTCAGAAATCCGAAACTTAAATTGCAGCCTGAAGAAATGAATGCAATTGCCGAAGAAATCCGCAAAAATATAGCGGGGATTTAACCCGAAAGGCGTGACTTTCATCACCGCAGTGTCAGGGACTGCGGTGAATGCTATTTTGTTTTTTTCAATACCATCGCGCTTCTTGCCGGCAAATAAAGCATCAACCATTCTCTGCCACTTTCGTGTGCCGGTTGCAACAGGGTGGTGTGTTCTATGCTTTCATCCACGAGGTCATAGCCTCCGTACATAGAATTATCTGTATTCAACACTACTTTATAAGTTCCTCTATCAGCCAGAATGCCATAATCAACGAATGATTTTTCTCCATTGAAATTAAAAATAAAAATTAGATCTGCTCGTTGATAAGCAATTACCTGATCGGGTTCTTTATCCCATAACTGCTGAATCACCTGGTTGTTAAACTCGGGAACTGATTTGATAAGTGTAATCATATCACGGTCGAATTCTCCAAGGTGGTGATATAAATAGTTTTCATTATCAACGAGTTCCCACTGGCGACGAGCGTACTTATGTGACCAGCCATTCCCTTCGCGCGGAAAATCAATCCATTCAGGGTGACCGAATTCGTTACC
Source organism: Paludibacter sp. (assembly GCA_028703105.1). Lineage (GTDB taxonomy): Bacteria > Bacteroidota > Bacteroidia > Bacteroidales > Paludibacteraceae > Paludibacter. The sequence continues at coordinate 2,181 of JAQVNN010000072.1, forward strand.
CATGAAATTGAGATAGGCTCCATTCATAGTGGTAGCGGTAATTAATCGGATCATCTTGTGCAGAGCAACACCACGGTCAACCGTAAGCGTATTATCTCCTTTTTGCATGTGCCAGTACATTTCAGCATCAATAAGTCTGAATATGATGGTTTTATCGCCGACCATAGCTTGGTCATGACTTTCGACATAGTTGACTGTCCTTTCATCAGCCCTGCGGTTGGTTAACTCCCAGAATATATGTCCGACTTTCCAATCTTCGTCGCGGAATTCCTTGATGTATTTGATCCAGAAATCCGGGATGCCCATGGCCATGCGGTAATCAAAACCGATGCCTCCATCTTCAACCTGGACAGCTAAGCCGGGCATACCGCTGACTTCTTCGGCAATGGTAATGGCGTTGGGATTTACCTCGTGAATCAACTTGTTGGCTAATGTCAGGTAGCAAATGGCATCTCCGTCCTGATTCAGGTTGTAATAAGAATCATAACTCCCGAAATCTTCTCCGAGTCCGTGACTTCTGTAAAGCATAGAAGTGACTCCGTCGAAACGAAAGCCATCAAACTGAAACTCTTCTAACCAATATTTGCAATTCGACAACAAGAAGTGAAGTACAGCAGGTTTACCATAATCGAAGCACAGCGAATCCCAAGCGGGATGTTCCCTGCGATCTCCTCCGTGAAAATATTGGTAAGGCGTTCCATCGAATCGTCCCAGTCCTTCTACTTCATTTTTAACGGCGTGTGAATGAACGATATCCATAATCACAGCAATGCCATTTTCATGTGCTTCATCAATCAGAATTTTTAGTTCTTCTGGTGTGCCAAACCGAGAAGAGGCAGCAAAGAAACTGGAAACATGATATCCGAAAGAGCCGTAATAAGGATGTTCCTGGATGGCCATCAACTGGATGCAGTTGTATCCTGCTCGTATAACACGGGGCAGTACATTGATGCGAAATTCGTTGTATGTTGAAACTTTCTCTTCACTGCCCGACATGCCGATGTGACACTCGTAAATGAGCAGGGGTTTTGTTTGTGGTTTAAAATTTTTGATTTTGAAATTATAGGGTCGAAGTGGTTGCCATACTTGTGCACTGAATATTTTTGTGTTGGTGTCTTGCACAACCCTTCTTGCCCAGGCAGGGATTCTTTCTCCTTCTCCTCCTTCCCATTGGACTAATAATTTATAGAGCTGGGTATGAGTAATGGCGTATTCCGGCAACCTGATTTCCCAACTGCCGTTTTGGAGTTTTCTTAACTGATAATCAGGGTGTTTTTGCCAGTTGTTAAAATCTCCAATCAAATAAATTGCAGTAGCATTAGGTGCCCATTCACGCAAAACCCATCCGTCAGTCAGCCGGTGTAAACCAAAGTATAGGTAACCGGTTGCAAATTCAGACAGAGAATGATTTTCCATCAACAATCGTTTTTCAACTTGTCGGGAATATTCGTATCTACCGTAGATTGCAGCTGCATAAGGTTGCAGATAAAGATCATGCTGAACGAAGGGTAATATCTCCATAAAATAATGTTAAAAGGTGAATTTGAAATGAAAACAACGTCAAGAAATTACACCCTTACCTTCACGATGATTTTTTTGTAAGTCCCGGATGAAATCCCTGGTTGATGCCCGTCTTCTGGAAAAAAAATTGCGAATTCGAAGGGTTGTACATCAATAAAGCAAGTTGCTTTGTCTGCAAAAAAAGTAATGTCTTTTGTTTCGCTGTATGCTTCGGTAATTTCGTTGAGTTTTTCTGCTGCTTTCCATCCCATTCTTTCTGCTTTTCCTACCGGAACTTGTATGTCAATAAATTTGTTATGTGTTTCCATGCGGGCTTCACTGGCAGTTTTACCGGTTATTTCAACTACATTCACAACAAGATCGGCACCCTCCAGTTCAACTTTACCAACTGGTAATGCTGCCAGGTCGTTATTCATCAAGTATTCAAATGCTTTCGCAAATCGCGGATTGACTGAAGCATATTTCATGCTGTTTTGTAATGTATCAAGAATCATAAGAATAAATTATTAAGTTGGTAATTATTAAAATAGTAATTATTTTCTAAAAAGATAGCTGAACAGCCGAGATCAGGAAACTTCATCAACCGTATAATTCAAAAACGCGTTTAAAGGTTGTGCCTTTTGTAAAATTTCGGCGAGAATGGATACAAAATTTTCGTCTGACAATAAATTCTCCGGTAAAGGGTATTCAACCATATAATGTTTTAATTTCAGTAATTCAATCTCCGGAAAATCTTTCGGAAAACCTTTCGGTGCGGTTTTTAGTTTCTCTCCCTCGTAAAATCCTTGAAAGTATTTTTTGAATTCAGGATGATGAATAATTTCTTTCAGTTCTTCAATGTTATTATAAACACTTTGCCTGAGTGCTTTAAGAATTTCGGGAGGAGGGCACCAAACGCCTACAGCGACAAACGATTTTCCGGGTTCAAAATGCAGGTAATATCCTCCCCGCACACTTTTTCGTCCTCCGCCGGCGGCAATGAACACGCCGTAATGTGTTTTATAGGGTGTCTTATCTTGAGAAAACCGCGTATCTCTGTATATTCTGAAAACACAATCTTTTGCTGAAAGATGGTTGATTTCTTCATCAAAACAGGCGATTTTATCAATAAGCAACTGGCTGATCTTTTCAAAGTCGGATTTGGTTTGTTCATAACGATCCTTATTCAGAGCAAACCATTCACGGGTATTATTTTCGTTTAAATCACTTAAAAAACTCAATATGTTGGTAATCTTCATATCAAATTGTTATTTTCAACCCTACAAAAATAAGCTAATATTTTCGATATTTAGCCTGATATCAACGAAAATATTCTATTTCAGGGTTATTTGCGAAAAAATCATTAACTTTGCAAGTTAATAAATGATAGAGCTATTTTAATCAAGATATGAAAGAAAAAATTAAAGTATTACTGGATGAGATTAGAAGTTTAAGTGTTACCCGTCTGGAGGAAGTGGAGAGCCTGAGAATTAAATATCTGAGTAAAAAAGGAGAGGTTTCTGTTTTATTCAATGAATTCAGGGATGTACTTAATGAGGAGAAGCGGGAAGTAGGTCAACTGTTGAACGAACTTAAGACGGAAGCCCAGGATAAAATCAACAGTTTGAAAGAACAGCTGAGCAATGCTTCTGTCAACACAGAGAAATTTGATTTAACAAGGACAGCTGAGCCGGTTCGTTTGGGTACGAGGCACCCCTTATCATTGGTAAAAAATGAAATAATCGATATATTCTCGAGAATTGGTTTTTCGATCGCCGAAGGTCCTGAAATAGAAGATGATTGGCATGTTTTCGGGGCGTTGAATTTTCCGCCCGAACATCCGGCAAGAGATATGCAGGATACTTTCTTTATTGAGAAAAATCCCGATATAGTTCTCAGAACGCACACTTCTTCGGTACAGACGCGCGTGATGTCGAAGCAAAAACCTCCAATTCGCATGTTGTTTCCTGGCCGGGTTTATCGCAATGAAGCCATTTCATACCGCGCCCACTGCTTCTTTCATCAGGTAGAGGGACTCTATATCGACAAAGATGTGTCATTTGCCGATTTGAAACAAGCGCTGATGTATTTTGCCAAGGAAATGTTTGGTGAGTCAACCGAAATACGACTGCGTCCGTCTTACTTCCCGTTCACGGAACCCAGCGCCGAGATGGATATTTCCTGTAATCTTTGTGGCGGAAAAGGCTGTCCTTTCTGTAAACACACTGGTTGGGTGGAAATTCTTGGTTGTGGTATGGTAGATCCTAATGTGCTTGAAAACTGTGGCATAGATTCAAAAATTTACTCCGGATATGCTTTTGGAATGGGTGTTGAAAGAATTACCAACCTGAAATACCAGGTAAAAGACCTGCGCATGTTCTCAGAAAACGATGTGAGGTTTTTGGAACAGTTCAAGGCGGCGTATTGATTTAGTGGTTAGTTGATCGTGGTTAGTGAATAGCGAAAAACTAACCATTAACCATATTAAGCAATTCTTCCACCTCTTTCCTTTCTTTCTTCCACTTTCAGCGGATTGGAACGGATTTCCAAATCGAGTTTTCTGTTTTGTAAAATATCATACGCCATAAACAAGGCCTGACGGAATGATTCTTCGGATGCAACTCCCTGACCGGCCAAATCATAGGCTGTACCATGTGCAGGAGAAGTACGCACAATAGGTAATCCGGCAGTATAGTTTACCCCATTATCCATAGAAACGGTTTTAAAGGGAATCAAGCCCTGATCGTGATACATGGCCAGGATGCCGTCGAATTTATCGAAATGTCCACTGCCGAAAAAACCGTCGGCAGCATACGGACCAAAGCAAAGCAGACCTTCTTTTTGTGCTTCTGCTAATGCTGGTTTGATGATGGTTTCTTCCTCATCTCCAATCACACCTTCATCGCCTGCATGCGGATTCAATCCAAGTACTGCAATTCGCGGACGAATAACGGTAAAATCCTGTTTCAGTGATTGGTTTAATATTTTCAATTTTTCGAGTATTAATTCTTTGGTAATGACAGTAGCGATGTTTTTTACCGGGATATGTCCTGTTACAACAGCTACCCGCATAACATCATTTACGAGCAACATCAGAGAAGAATTTTTTTCTCCGAAAACCTGTTCGAAATACTCAGTATGTCCCGGAAATTTAAATTCCGCTGACTGGATATTTTTCTTGTTGATGGGGGCAGTAACCAAGGCGTCCACTAAGCCTTTCTGCATGTCGGCGGTTGCCCTTTCCAATGCTGCAAAGGCTACTTTACCTGCTTCGTCGGTAGCTTTGCCGGGTTCGACCCGTATTTCTTCGTCTGTACAATTGATGATATTTATTTTTTTTGCATGGGCTTCTTCAACTGTATTGATGATATTTAGATTAATACTCTGAATATCGAATTGTTTGCGGTAGAATCCTGCTGCTTTGGAAGATCCGTAAATAACCGGTACAAAGTTTTCATAAACCCTCGGTTCTGCTAAGGTTTTCAGTATGACTTCATAACCGATTCCGTTGATGTCTCCATGTGTAATGGCTATAATGGTTTTGTTGGCTATCATGGTGTATGTATTATTTTGAATTGTTTTTTTCTGCAACAACTGAAACTTCCTTGATCGCGTTGATTTCCTGTGGAAGTTTCACGGTGTAAACAGCAGCTTCCAATTGCCTGATGTGATTGCGTTTTTTAGTACCCGGAGCAAATACGAATCCTTCGACAGTAATCACCCGCTGGTTGATTTCATCTACACGGGTGTGACTGTAAAACGGTCCGCCCATGGATCCGCCATTGAACATTCGCCATAATCCGCTTAGTTCTGCACAATAGGTGTTGTTTACATTGATTTCTCGGAAGATAGGCTGGTAATTCACTAATTCAGTCCCCATGTAAGAGCCTTCAAACTCTCCGGGGATATTAGCTTTCATTACCGAATCTCTTTTGGCAATAAGGTATTCTTTGGTGAAGGTATTTTTATCTCTGTACGGATAGGAATAGATTACCATGTCCTTGCGGGTATGGTGATGATCGTTTGTTACCCAGTAAAAATCGGTTCCTTTGGTGACCTTGGATAATTCGCTGGGGATATCAACCTGAATGTCGAACATTTCTTCGATTTCTTTCTGTGCTTTGTGGTTGAGGTAGTTTTTACCGATTTCTATCTGGCGGTTTCTTTCGGTTGTCAGAAAATAATCCAGTATTTTGTTTCCTGACTGTTTGATCAGTGTGGTTAAAGCTGAATCATTAGCAGCTTCTATTTTGACAACTGTCTGAGGTTGTGACCAAGTATTCCGGGCATAAGTAATATTTGGAATTTCAAAACGAGGATTGATTTCTGTAATGAGAATATTGCGGGTTGGTTTCAGGAGATTGCCGAATTCTTTCGGTTGACAATGAATGATACTCATCACAGGTTCCGCTTGCGGCAGGGCTTTCATGTCCTGATCCAGCAAGGCGACCAATGCTCTGCCTGAAGGAGCTTTCCAGGAAGATTCATCTATTACCACTAAAATTTCATATCTTGTTCCGGTGGCAGAAGGCAGCACAACTCCTGATTTTCCGCATGAAAACAGCATCAGTGAGAGTACAATGGTAAGTGCAAAATTCTTAATCATATCTTGGTATTTTATGGTTGTTTTTTACTTAAAAAGAATTGTAGTACAGCCGTCATGATTCTGTCGCGTGATTCTCCATCTTTAATGGTCTCAAACGGAAATCCGAATGTGCAGGTTTTGTATTTTCCTGCATAAGCCACTCCCGCGGCGTAATCATTCCCTTCGTACTGACAAATTACAAAAGCCTTATCATCAGCAGGTTCTAATAAGTCGGGGTCTTCAACGGCATACATGCTGTTGTTGGGTGTATGGTGGTATTCAAACTGCCTTCTTCCTTTAAAGAAGACAGGATGCCTGCTTTCATACAATACACCGCTGAAAATAATGGTGTCTTTGTCTAAAGGCTTTATTTTTAACAGGTCGGAGACGAAATCTCCATCGTCTTCCCTGTTCTTATCATACAAATCAGAGGCTACATAGGCGCCGCTGACCATCAGATTGCCACCGTTGTGACAATACTCTGTTAACTTTTGCTGCAAATCTAATGGAAAAGTTTGAAATTCCGGTAATTTTTTCACATTTCCTGACATAGTTTGTTTTTGTTTTCCCAATATCAGATCGACGACTTTGTAGTTTTGCAGGTTGACAGCGCCTGAAATAACTGATTTGACGCTGGTTGATACAAATGAGTAGCCGGCTGATTTTATGGATTTTCCGTGAATAAAGGGATAATCAAAGGTGTTTCCGGCAACAACCAGATGTTCGTAACCAGATGCACTGGCCCCGAATCCGGGATTTTCATTGTTTATATAGGGAGCTTCAACTCCAAATTCGCATTGTGATCCGGTGAAACTCACATCATAATGATACGGAACACCTGCATCTTGATCTGTCAGAAAGCCTGCCAATGTTACAAGATTAAAGTTTTCAGGACCACTGATGCGCTCAAAACCATTGACAATTAACACAATTTCACTTTTGTTCGGATCTCTGTATGCTGATAAAATTTCTGAAGGAAAGCTTTCTCCGCCCTGATTGACAGCGGTAATTTTAAAACTGTAAATTTTACCCGGGAGTATGTTGGTTTCAAACGTGTTTCCTGCTACCAACTTTCCGTTATCGAATCCTCCATCATTGATGCGGGTGTAAATGACGAAGTTATCCGGTACAGCAGTAGGTTCAAGGGTGTCGTTTACTGTTTCCCATTGCAGCCTGATCCTGTTTTCTGAAATGAAGTGGCAACTGAATTCCTCTACCGGTAAGGGTTGTACTATATATTCACTTCCATACACATAAGTGAAATGTTTCAAAATGCCCTTATAAATGGCACGACTTACCATGAACCGGAACCTTGGATCAAGTGCATATTTCATGTCTTCAAAATTCTGGTGCGAGAGCAGTTCCAGCAACATGGTTGGTACTTCCGGAACCCGTGATTCGCTGTATGATCTGTTCCAAATACCTCTTCTGGTCCATTCGGAACGCCAGGATTTGCGTAAATCATCCACAATTTGTGTCTGGATTAAATCCACCATATCCCTGGCTGCCCAACGGGATACTCCGTTTTTATAGATTGAGCTTCCGTTGTTATTGCCCACAGTACAAATGCCTAAGGTTCCCACAATCGAATCATTTTTTTTGATGCCGGCATCGGTATGAAAAGCAAAAGCCATATCAACAGGAATTCGAAGTCCCGCTGCATCCGGATTGACAGCAGAGCCACCCGCCAGGTAGTTCACCCAAAATCCGCGCGACTGGAAATCGTCGGAATATTCATTGGTGTTGGCTGTGCGACTATAAATTGTATCAGGGATGCCTGCCCATTGCAGCCAATACTTCGCACCCTCGGCAAAACGGGGAAAGTTACTGATTGTCGGAAGCGTATCGCAATTTCCGTTGTTTTTTCGGGGAATGACCGCGATGTTGCCGATGCCTCCACCGAATTTTACTGCATCCGCAGTCAGGATTTTATTTTTATCTTTACTCAAATTTGTCAGGGTAACTTTCCCGTTTTGATTTAATCCTTCATCGAACAGAAAATGACCAAGGTAAAGCCAGGTGCCGCCAAACATGGTTTGGTTGACGGAAAATGCAGTCTTCCCTCCCAGATGGTGGACGGTATAATGAGCATCTTCTGTGCTGTTTTCAAGGGTTTGATAAGAAACATAGACCGCGTACATGCCTTTCTCCGGAATGTTGGGAATCCATTCTACAGCACTTATTTCATTTGTTTCAGACGTTGTTTTGATAAAATGGTGTGTACCCATTTTAAAAGGATTTTCGGGATACAGGTAAAATGTTTTTTTATTTGAGAAACCGGTTTCTCCTTTCTGCCAGTGATATCTGCGGTTTGATTGCTTGTATCGTGACTGACTTTTATCATCATTGTCAACGACTACTTCGTGAATCTGAATGTCTCTCTCGCGGGGAATAAAGACCTGAGCACCTGCATTTTCCAGCATGGGTGCCAGGTAAGGAAGTACGAAAGATGTTGTGAGTAAGTCTTCTACCGTGAGAAACAGGCGGGGACGTTGCCATGTCCACTTGCCTTCATTGTTGTTATAATGCCTGCCGTG
>JAQVNN010000149.1 GCA_028703105.1 Paludibacter sp.
GGCAAACCTGTGAAGGAAATCATGGGGGACTGCGATATTGCAGGTTATCATCCTCCTGAATATATTAAAACCATCAACGAACAGATCAGATCTTATTGCATTTTAAATGCACAAATGGTTTTGGCTTCTGAAAAAGATAATTACCTGGCAAATATTCTGTCTTCGTTGGAAAATGAAAATCTAACACCCGAACCGTTTTATCATCATGACAGAATAACAGATTGGAACAAAGCCGGTTCAACACAACACCTCATTGAGGCTAATCAACGTATTTTGGATAAAATGCAGACTTTGTTGAGTACAAAATAAATCAACCTGTGTTTACTTATATGACTAATGTGGTTCAATATTAAATTTATAGCGTTTTTATGAAAACAAATTTTTTACGTATTTTTTTAGTTACTGTCATGCTTGCATTAGTATCTGCAATGAACGGATTTTCTATAGATAAAGATCAAATTGCCAAACGAAATGCCTTTGAGCAGGTTTTTGGTGAGTTGGCCAAACTCGACTCAGCCATGGTGCAAAAGGTGAAAAATGATGTACCGGGGAAACGTCATTATGTAGATAAAGACGGTGACGGTAAACCTGAGGAAGTTTGGTTTATAGATATTGAACCCCGTCATACTGCAAGAAAAAGCCCAATCTTAGTAAAGGTAGTGGATGAAAATGGGAATTTGGAAATGGGAAAAGAGCCTGAAAAGTATGGTGACTTGTGGATAGCTGACTGGCACGTTGATGGTTTGGTGGATGCAATCATCAGCTACAGGGATCTTGATGGAGACGGTGATCTTGACATCATGGAATGGTTTACCTATGGTAGGAAAAACTGGCGCGTAGGTTTTGATGGATTGCGTGCACTTGTTTCGACCGATGATGGGGATGATAACTTGTTAGACTATGACATTGATTACGTGTATTATCAGATTCCTTGTCAAAGTCATACACATTTTGGAGGAAACGAGAGCTTCGTTGTTTACTATTTAAATGAGCAACAAGACAAGTGGGTGCCACATTTCGAAAATCCATTCTATTTTTATGATGGCGACGACAATGGAATTACCGAAGAAGTAATCCGTGTTGAAGGAATCGAAGCGCTGGTGAAATCTATCCGGTGGAGCTTCAACGTTGAACAGGTACTCTCGAAGCCAAGGGACTTTGACGTGTCGATTTCGGCATGTGCCAAAGGTTGGACAGAAGAGAAAGACCGGCAAAGCGACTTCACTATGATACTACCTGAGAAAGAAACCGAGCATTTCGTGATCAGAGGAATACCTACGGGTCCGGTGCTTAAACGTACCGCGGCGCGCGATTATTTGCGGACAACAACCTGGGAACGCGCCATCATGACCTGGAATGAAAATAATCTGAACATTGCCTATAACGATCCCAATGATGTGATTGAACGGTGGGAAGGAGTAATCAATGCCGCCTCAACGGATTCAGCATACATCATGCCCCGCATCGGTGCGCCGGATTGTGGCCCTTATAATAAACGTTACGAACTGGTTTTAAGTCCTAAAGGCCCAAATGAATACTATTATCTCCCTGCTGATGGCCGGGTGCACATGAAATACAGCGACAAAACATGGATCAAAGTGGATTATAACTATGACAATGTGGTGGATATGAGTTATGCCTGGAGTGATGAAAATAAGGATGGCGTGATGGATAAAATCACTATTGATACCAATAATGACGGACAGGCGGATGACTCATGGAATCTTGACGTATCGGAAATAAAACCGGTACGTTGGATGTATATTGACCTCAATCAGGCATTGGCTGCGGAAATCAGGAACGAGCCTGCCAATAAATACTATCTGGTGAAGGCACTTGCTGCCGCTCTGGAATCGGTGAAAAAAGGAGCAGGAGAGCATCCTGTACTGAATCTGGTGGAAAGAAGCATGCGCGATGAGCATATTACAGCCGATATATCCCGCCGTCTCATCAACAGCAATAAAACAATCCTCTATTATCTTAGCATTATTCAGGATAGCCAGATAGCCCAACTCAAAAATATGAAGCAAAAAAGCAAATCTTTCTGGAAGAAATTTGATGCGGCACGAACGAAGGGCGATACACAGGCTATGACAAAACTGGTAAGAAGATCTTTCAGGTTGGGGGTACCGGATCAAGATTATAAAGAATGGATAACCCGCCTGCGGATGGAGGAAAGTAAAAAACGGGTGGCCTGGAACAATCAATGGCTCCCGCCCAACTGGGGATGGGAATCGGAAAAAGCTGCTTTCCGTTTTTACTTCGGACATTTCGATGCTTTTGGTAAACATGAGGGAAGAGATACACTCATGTTGCCGAAAATTGCGGAAGGCAAAAGTTATCATCTCGACCAGAACGACTGGGGTATGGATATCCTTCATGTGGGTAAAACCGGAGGTTGCGGAGGTGTAACGCTGTATGTCAATGGGGTAGCCTATCCAGTGCGTAATGAGACGGGAAAGGGTAATCCTGCTTTTACAAGCCGCCTGGTTAAGGAAAATAACGACACGGTAACGGTTGAATTCATTGCTACGGGAGTTGGGCCGGAAAAAGCGCCTTATACTGTTACTTTGCGCCCTTCGGCTATCGGAGGACGGTACGATTCGCCGGTAGAAGTTCTGGTGGAAGGTGGAACTCCGGGACAAAAGATTGAACTGGG
>JAQVNN010000150.1 GCA_028703105.1 Paludibacter sp.
TGACATAAATAGAGAAATGATATTCCCCTATTCATGGCAAAATTATTGCTCCATAGATATCGTTTGCGTACCTCTTTCAAAAGTACGTAATTTAATCAATAATTAAAAGAAAGAGTGGAGAAAATTTCTTTTCGAATCCCCTCCCACAAACTTTTAAGGGGGTTGAAAAGAAAAAACAACAAGAATCTTTTCCTGTAGTTTTCATTTACACAATTTTATGGACAGTGTAGAGAGTTTATTGAAATAGCACTCCGGGTTGTGTAAATTAAACTGTGTTAAAGAATAAAATCATTTTTTTATTACTTTTACACAACAGGTTACATTATGGAAGATTTTGATTACAAGTCCTTTCAAGCCAAGGCGCTGGAGCAGTTAAAAGCCGGCAAACCTCTTTTAGGAGAAGATGGAGCATTTGCCCCGTTACTTGAGAATCTTCTGAATGCTGCATTGGAGGGTGAGATGGATGTTCACATGGATGAAGAGGAGCGCTTATCGGGTAATTGGCGTAATGGCTATAACCGCAAGCAGGTTCAGACTTCCCTGGGTGAGGTTACAGTTCACACGCCACGAGACAGGGATTCCCGGTTTGAACCGGAGTCTATCAAAAAGCGGGAACGTATATTGGCCGAAGGTGTAGCTGACCGTATCATTGGCTTATACGCGTTAGGCAACAGTACGCGGGAGATCAGCGACTGGATAGAGGAGAACCTGGGCAATCGTGTGTCAGCCGATACCATCAGTGCCATTACCGACAGGGTACTTCCTGAACTTCAATCCTGGCGTACCCGTCCCCTTGATCCGGTTTCTCCGATGCGATCAATAGTGTATTCCCGGAAACCATTGTTCAGAGTTGCATTGTGCATCAGGTGCGCAACTCCCTCAAGTATGTTGCCAGCAAGTATCAAAAAGCCTTCATGAAGGATCTCAAGTCAGTTTACCAGACTGCAAGCAAGGAACAGGCAGAAGTGAAGCGGGACAACTGACATAAACTATCAGCCTATTTTCAGTATACTGACGCCATCCGGCGACTGATTTATACCACCAACACGGCGGAGGGATACCATCGCCAAATTCGCAAGGTGACAAAAAATAAAGGGGTTTTCACGAATGATACGGCGTTGGAAAAACTGGTTTATCTGGCCTACCGTAATATCCGCAAGAAGTGGACCATGCCCTTGAAAGACTGGGGACAGACGGCCCAGCAACTGGCAATTCTTTTTCCGGACAGATTTAAACTTTTCGATTAAATTTGTGACAACAACAGGAATTCAATATTTTTCATTAGTTTTGCGGTGACCAACAAGACGATGCCGAAGCTTTGAACCTTTGGAATATAAAAACGATCAGGGGTCGACCCCTAACCGTTTTTGACCAACTAAAACTCAGGTCTCAGCATTATCCATTAGAAAAAAGGTGCCAGATTAACTATAAAAATAAAACCTGACACAGTTTAATTTACACAACCCAGAGTTATTACCTGAAAAATTAAATTCTGCTCTCATGGACCTATATAAGCTATTTTGACTATTATAACCTGACAGGAAGCTGCATTCTTTAAGGGCGCTAATTACGATGGCAACGTTTTTTGCTTTAGTATTATCAATCAATTCATGTAATTTATTCATCAACTTAGGCTTGTCTTTATGATGTATGTAATCTTCGAAGGATTTTACTTCGGTTTGGTTCTTTTTTTTAAAATTGATTCCTGTTGATAATTCCGATTTTCGGTAATCAACTTGATTTCTATTTTCCAATTCCTGGATAGCAAGGCGCATTCTTTCAAGAATGGGATAGTATAGCTTGTGTTCAAGGGAAAACATGTCATTAACAATTTTGCCATCGCCATCGGTGCCGCACCAAAAGTAGTATGTATCATTTTCGTATACTCGTGGTTCTTTTCCTTTCTTGTAAAATATTATCAATATGAGTTTGTATAGCCACACCCTTATCGTCTACTGTTCTTCCATTCTTCAATGCAGTTCTATAGCCTGCTAATGCGCTATCATGTTCAGTTAAATACTTTCTATATTGATAATATACTTCATCCTGATAGCTTTTAATTACCGATTGGCATTCCCCATAAAAGTCTTGTTCCTCCACAAACTCATCCCTTTCTGCTATCTTGGCTTGTCTCTCAAAATATTTGCCAAAGGCAGTCTTTTCCGGCTTACACTCCAAATATCCCTGTAAAACAATGTGATTATAATTCATAAACAATGATCAAAATAATATCTATTGCTTTGCTATGCAAATGTATGAAATCATTTTAAACAGTAACTGAGAAATAGGAGATCGTTATTTACTACATGCTTATTTATGTTGTTACTTATTGAAATAATGTATTAGAATTTGATTAGTTTCTTTCTATTATTGCAGCATCTCCTCACAGGACTAATCTGCAGTGAAATCGGGTACAATAACTTAACTTTTTTTACATAGTGAGTTGTATAAAAAGTTTAGAATACTAGGTCAACCTGCATGGTTGTAACGACTTTAGCCATAGTTCATAAAATTCCCAACTCCATTATTTTATTTTCCTCCTTGAATGTTAATTTTCAGAATTTTACCTAACCCATCTTTTGATTCGGCTGCCCAAAAGTAATCAGATGGAGAAAGCCCTTCATCTTTCACTAAACCTGTAAGTTT
>JAQVNN010000073.1 GCA_028703105.1 Paludibacter sp.
GAGCAATCGTCCAGTATAATCAATTCAAAGTCGGTATAAGTCTGGTTGAGCATACTCTGTATAGCTTCAAACAGATACGGTTCCGCATTATATACCGGCATTAAAATACTTACAGAAGGCATTATGTGATTTTTATTTTAAAAAAATAATAGATGTTATACACATAGTACATCAAGATAATCAGTATGTGGCCGGGATACATTTTTTTGAAAATCTTACGGTTTGTTTCCCGGCTTATTTCAAATTTAACCCGATATTTAACCCACTGTTTAGCCCAGAAAAATGCATAATCCAGTGTTTTTATTTTTCTATTATATTGAATGATATAATTCAGGATGTCAACACCTTCCAAAAAACTTTTTCCCAGCTTTTCGGCTTTTGATGAAGTATTGCTATCATGCATCCTGTAATTACTCAGAATTTTATTGTAAGCCAACACATCGGTTTTCTGACACAACAGTACATAAAAGAACCAATCGCCACATAAGCGCATTTTTTCATATAATGTATGCTGAATATTTAAAAACACAGCACGTTTAAAAATTGTCATACTTACATTATACACGACATTGGTATATAACAATTTTTCACGTATAAACTGATCGCCCGTGAAGACCTGCACCTTATTATTGGGGTGCAACTTCCATGGTTCGGTATCATTCAACTGATATCGTGCCAACGCGTAAGCCAATCCGACATTGGGGTATTTTTCCATTTCTGTAATCATACATTGCAAAAACTCGGGTTCAGCCCAATCATCGCTTTCAGCTATCCATACATATTCCCCGCGAGCCATAGCAATCCCTTTGTTCCATTGTTTAAACGGACTACCGCTGTTTTCGGTATTGAACACACAATGACTTACTTTCGGATGATTCTGATACGATAGCAACACTTCCTGACTGTTATCCGTTGAGCAATCATCCAGTAGTATCAATTCAAAATCCAGATAGGTTTGATTCAAGATGCTATCAATACGCTGTTTCAGATAGGGCGCATGATTAAAGTTAGGCACTATGACGGATACTGTTGACATAAATACTCTTAAATCGAATGATAATCAACGTCAAATAATACATTTCCCCAACGGTTATTCCAAACCGTATATCCGACCAGATCTTTTGAATCAAAACCGATGATGTTAAATTTGGTTACCTGATGTAGTACATCAAAATCAACCATACCTTCTGCAAAATTACCTTTCCCCACGGACAAACTGACGAGATAACCTCCAATTGCCAGTTTGTGATTTTTCAAACAAAGTCTGATGGTTTTTTCTTCGTTTTCATTGATATCAAAAAGGTCATTACCAAACCAACCTCCGATAGGCTGTTCTTCGTTATTAAAAATTGTACCATTAATACGAATATTTTCCGTTTTCCTATTGCCTATGAACTTGCAAATCAACGTAATTTCATCATTGGTATAAAAGCTCTCGTTATTCTGTTCAAATCCTACGTCTAAAAATTTCACATCAAGTGCATAACCCTTTATACGTGATTTTGCAACTAATGCCTCTTTTGAAATCAGGTTATAGGATTCCAGTTTATTATTAAGATAAAATGATATTCCTGGTTCTGTTTTTCCTTCAAACGCGATTTTTCCATCAACCAATACAATCGATTTTGTGCATAAATTTCGTACTGCACCCATATTATGACTCACAAACAGCACTGTCCTCCCCTCTCCCTTGCTCACATCCTGCATTTTACCAATGGCTTTCTTCTGAAACTCGGCATCGCCTACTGCCAGGACTTCGTCCACCACTAGGATTTCGGGGTCGAGGTGGGCAGCAATGGCAAAACCAAGCCGTACAGTCATCCCGGACGAATAACGTTTAACAGGCGTATCCAGGTAGCGTTCTACACCCGAGAAATCTACGATCTCGTCGAGCTTGCGGGTAATTTCGGCTTTGGTCATACCCATGATGGCGCCATTCATATAAATATTCTCGCAACCGGTCATTTCGGGGTGGAAACCGGTGCCAACTTCGAGCAGGGAGGCAATGCGGCCACGGGCTTTGATGATGCCGGTAGTTGGGGTGGTGACCTTGGACAAGATTTTTAACAAGGTAGATTTGCCTGCCCCGTTTTTCCCGATGATGCCGAGTACATCACCCTGTTTGACTTCAAAGTTGATATCCTTCAATGCCCATACGTATTCACTGGTACCTTTGTGGGCGCGGTCGTTTACTTCTCCTATTTTTAGATAGGGGTCTTCCTTGCCCAATATGTTCATAGTGTACCATCGCTTGAGGTCGTGACTCAAGGTGCGGGTGCTGACCAAACCCAAACGGTATTGTTTACTGATGTTTTCGAATTTGATGGCTGTTGGCATGAGTTGAGATGTTTTTTTACGCCAATGGCGGGTCAGTCACATAACGATTTGACTAACATGCTGTGATTTTGGAACTTATGTTAAAAGCACAATGATCAGTTGATGTTCTGATAACTGTGCTTAAAGATATAAAATATTATTTCAATTGTCAACCATACTTTTCATCCTGATTTCAAGGTGGTATCTTCTTTTTTAAACTGTATCCATGAAGCTGCGTTGCACCTTGTTGAACACCACGATACCGATACCGAGCAACAGTACCATAAAAGCAAAACTGTATGCCAGCATTCCCCAACTAAAAGTCCCCACGCCCATCATACCAAATTTGAATGTTTCAATAATTGAAGTGACCGGGTTGATGCCCATGATCCATTGTTTGTCCGTCGGCATGGTACTTAAAGGATAAATTACTGGTGTGGCATACATCCAAAGCTGTACTATAAAAGTAAATAGTATGGTTAAGTCACGGTATTTCGTGGTAAGTGAAGAAATGATGACTCCAAAACCAAGCGATAAGCCGGCGAGCATCAACACCAACAATGGCAGTAACAAAATGTAGATATTCGGTGCAATAACAACTCCGGAAAGTACATAGAAGATATACACAACGATAAACAGTAAAAACTGGATGCCCATCCTGACTAAGTTAGAGGTTACCGTTGCCAGTGGGACAATCATACGCGGAAAATAGACCTTTCCGAATATATGCTGATTGGTTGTAAAAGTGGCGGATGTTTTATTCAGACAATCCGCAAAATACTGCCAACAGACAATGCCGGCTAAGTAAAACATGGGTTGAGGAAGCCCGTCGGTAGATATTTTAGCAATGCCACCAAACACCACCATGTACATGATAGTAGTCAAAGCTGGTTGTATGAAAAACCACGCAGGTCCCAATATCGTCTGTTTGTATTGGGTGATGATATCCTTTTTTACAAACATCGAAAACAAATCACGATATTGCCATATCTCCTTAAAATCAACCTCAAACAAACGATTCTTGGGTTTAATAACCGTTGTGTATTCCATATAATAGTATCAAATTTAAAATGTATGCTCCCAACTATTCGTTATTCGCTATTCGCTATTCACTATTAACTAATAGACACACGGCCGTGTGTCTCTACTTTCCGCTCTCCGTTTTACGTTTTCATCTTGCCTCTCCGTTTTACGGTTTGAAAAGAATACTAGCCGATGACGCTGCCACTACAAAGGTAGTATCTTTTACCATTCCCATCCCGTTTAAATCAATTTTTCCGTCGTGCATAGCTATATTCCAGTTACTTTGGGGAATCGGAATTTCAGCCGGAATTCTGTTTCCATTATAAATAACTAAAATATTTTGCCAGCTGTCCCCATTAACATTTCCGTTGAGCGTATAAGCTACCACATTGGGAAATTCTATTTCTAAAAACTTAAGGTATTGTTGTACCATCACTTCCGTAGGCATTCTAAAGGCAGGATGTTCTTTTCGCAATTTGATCAAACCCTGATAATAATCAAAAATGTCCCGGTGAGTGGTTTTATTGTCCCAATTAATTTTGTTAATTGAATCGGGAGATTGATAAGAATTATATACCCCTTTTTTATCGCGGTAAAGTTCTTCTCCTGCATAGATAAAGGGAACGCCCTGGGCTGTAAAAACAACTACCTGAGCCAATTTATTGAATTTAATTAATTCTTCTTCAGTGGCTCCCGGA
Source organism: Paludibacter sp. (assembly GCA_028703105.1). Lineage (GTDB taxonomy): Bacteria > Bacteroidota > Bacteroidia > Bacteroidales > Paludibacteraceae > Paludibacter. Next base: position 4,038 of record JAQVNN010000073.1, read on the forward strand.
GGACTTGATTTACGGAGTTTATCAACCAGACATAAATCATCATGACAGGATACATAGTTGATGACTTGCGTAGGATTTTTCACATAAGACTCCTTTGAATAAATTAGTTTACTATAATCAATTTGAGGATGATAAGTTGCAGCTACGACACCAAATTTCACGGATTCTTCCAACCCTTCAACTCCGGAAACAAATCCCGGCACATCGGGATTCGTCCAACTTCCTTTGAGGGCGTCACGTATATCATCACTAAAGACAGCAATGCCATCGAATTGTTTTGCATGTTGCTTTAATGCTCTGTGTTCGTATGCTAAAGGTGATTCACCGGCAGTCACGCCATCACCGTATATAAATATGGTAGGATCGATGCGGTCGAGGGCTGCCCGAACTTCGTTCATGGTTTCAATGTCATGAATACCCATCAGATTAAATTGAAATCCATCCACATGGTATTCTCTAGCCCAATAAGTAACTGATTCCACAATAAATTTGCGCATCATGGCACGGTCAGAAGCTGTTTCATTTCCATAACCAGAAGCATTCGACCAGGTTGAATCCGCATTCAAGCGATAAAAATATCCCGGGACTAACAAATTCAAATGAGAATCTTCTCCTGTGTAAGTGTGATTATACACCACATCCATAATTACACGGATACCTGCTTTGTGCAATGCCTGCACCATCTGTTTAAATTCTTTAATACGAACCAAAGGATTATAAGGGTCAGTTGCATAACTCCCTTCAGGAACATTGTAGTTCAGTGGATCATAGCCCCAGTTGTACTTATTTTCTTCTGGTTTTGTCTCATCAATTGAAGCAAAATCATACGAAGGTAATAAGTGGACATGTGTTACACCAAGTTCTTTCAGGTGATCAATCCCTGTTTTATCTCCGGCTGTATTTTTTGTTCCATGTTCAGTAAAAGCAAGATATTTTCCTTTGTTTTTAATTCCTGAATTATCGGCTACAGAAAAATCACGCACATGAAGTTCATAAACAACAATATCAGTAAAACTTTGCAATTCGGGACGTTTATCTAATTCCCATCCTTCGGGATTGGTTTCTTTCATGTCGATAATGGCAGCCCGTTTTCCATTTACTCCCACAGCCTTCGACCACATCCCGGGTGTCTCTTTCATCCATACATCCCGTATCTTTACCTGAAAAGTATAGAATTTTCCTTTCAAATCTTTCTGAATCTTCAGTTTCCATGTTCCTTTTTCATCACGTTTCATATTTTCAGTTTGATAAACCATTCCTTCATGACCATTATCATAAAGCAGCAACTTTACTTCTGAAGCAGTCGGAGCCCATACCCTGAAACTGGAAGCATGAGGTGTATAAACTAACTCCAGGTCAGTTCCGTCATACACGGGATAATCATCGAAAGAAGCGTATTTTGGGGGAGTAGAGGTGCAGGAGAAGATGAAAAACAATATTAAAGCGGAAAGCGGAAAGCGGAAAGCGGAAAGCTTTCTGATTAAACTTGGTTTATCTTTTATGTTATTGATTTTTTTCATTGTCTATTTGTTGTTAGTTTCATTACATTCTTTCAATGCAATCGCATATTTATGAACAAAATCAGCCTTACTTTCAACTTATTATCCTTCAATTATCAAAGCTTCTATTTCAGTTCCACTCCTCAATATTTGTTTTAATAAAACAAATACTCTTTGAATATCATGCAAATACTGATAAAACTTAATACATCTCAATGCGAAATTAAAACTTTTTTCACGTAAAGCAAACTTATTCATATGTTCAGGTTTAAATAATTACAGCAAACGTTTTCCGCTTTCCGCTATTAAAGCTGAGATCAGCGCGTTTCTACCCCGCTTCTCTTCAACAGCGCTTCAATTGTTGGTTCTTGTCCGCGGAATCGTTTGTATAATACCATTGGGTGTTCTGTACCACCTCTTTTCAGGATGTTTTCGAAAAAGGAGGTCGCTGTTGGCTGATCAAAAATTCCTTTTTCAGTAAAAACAGAAAAAGCATCAGCATCGAGGACTTCTGCCCATTTATAACTGTAATATCCCGCAGCGTATCCTCCGGAAAAAATATGGCTGAAAGCCGGACTCATAGCTGTGTTGCTTACATAAGGAAGTAGTTGTGTTTTTTCCATGGCAAATTTTTCCATCGTGGTTACATCTCCTTCAAATGGTGACTCAAGAGTATGCCAAGCCATATCAAGGTAACCAAAACTTAATTGACGCAAACAAAAATAAGCAGCATTAAAGTTTTCTGATGCTTTGATTTTATTAATTAATTCCACCGGAATTTTTTCTCCTGTTTCATAGTGAACCGCAAACTCATCCAGAAACTCTTTTTTAGAAGCCCAGTTTTCAAGTATCTGTGAAGGCAATTCAACAAAATCCTGGTAAACATTGGTACCTGAAAGCGATTCATAGGTACATTCTGTTAACATGCCATGCAATGCATGTCCAAACTCATGCAAAAATGTAGTTAATTCTTCGTAAGCTAGCAACGCTGGTTTTGTTCCAGTGGGTCGGGTAAAATTCATTACAATGATGATGTGCGGACGGCTGTCTTTTCCTTTTTCTTTCCACTGACTTTTAAACTCACTCATCCAGGCACCAGGACGTTTTCCATCACGCGGATGGAAATCGGCATATAGTACAGACAAAAATTTTCCGTTTTTATCTTTTACCTCGTAAACATCTACTTCGGGATGATATTTTTGAATTTTATCGTTTTTAATAAATTGTATTCCATATAATTTAGTTGCTAATCCAAATACTCCTTTTTTCACATTTTCCAGTTCAAAATAAGGCTTTAGCAATTCATCATTCACAGCGTATTTTTCATCTTTCAACTTATCTGAATAATAGGACCAATCCCATGGTTGTATCTTAAAATAAGCTCCTTTATTATTGGCATAGGTTTGTACTTCTTCAACTTCTTTCACGGCATAGGGGTAATAAGCTTTGAGCAACTCATCCAGCAGTTTATATACGTTTTCCTTATTTTCAGCCATGCGGTGAACCAGCACCTGATCGGCATAAGATTTATGTCCAAGTAAATTGGCGATTTTGATCCGTGTATTCACAATTTTTTTGATAATCTCCCGGTTATCAAATTCACCTCCATTCATACAACGGGTATTATATGCCAGGTATAATTCACGGCGCAAATCCCGATTTTCAGCATATTTCATAAAAGGAATATAAGTAGTTGCTTTCAGATTCAGTATCCATCCTTCTTTACCGGCATTTTTTGCATTCAGTGCCAGCATATCCAACACGTCCTCAGGCAATCCTTTAAGCAAACCAATATCAGTAATCAGCAAGCTCCAGTTGTTTGTTTCTTTAAGTACATTTTGACCAAACTGAAGGGTTAGCATACTTAGCTCTTTGGAAAGTTCTCGATAAACAGCTTTATCCGTTTCTGAAAGATTCGCCCCGTTATCAGCAAAACCATCGTAAGTTTTTTGCAACAGGCGTGCTTCTTCTGTGTTAAGCTTCAATTGCCCACGCATTTCATATACAGCTTTTACCCTGGCAAACAATTGCTCGTTCAGGCGAATAGCATTGCTATGTTCAGACATCAACGGAGAAATTTTTTCAGCAATTTGTTGCAATTCATCATTTGTTTCAGCACTTAACAGATTATAAAAAGGAGAAGAAACCTGATTTAATAAAGTACCGGCTTGTTCCAGAGCAACAATTGTATTTTCAAAAGTTGGTTTTTGTTTGTTTTGAATAATTTTATCCACTTCTGCACGATGAATTTTCATAGCTTCTTCAAAAGCTGGAAAATAATGGTTGGTTTCAATGGAATTAAACGGAATGGTCTCGTAAGGTGTTTTATACTTACTAAGCAATGGATTTGCCATTGAGGCTGTTACTATCATCGACATTATGTAAATTAAAAGGGTTTGTTGAAAAATTATATGTTTCATATTTTTTTATTGATTACTATTTTTTGTTTTAATTGTTTGTTGTCACTGGTAATAGCTTTAATTATATAGATTCCATCAGGTAAAGCCGTCAAATCAACAACACCTGTGCGATAACGGTTGTTATCTTCTTTTACCAATACACCATTCAGGTCATAAACCTCCCAGCTTTTTATGTAATAACACTGAGTACTGATATAAAAAACACCATTAGAAGGATTTGGGTATATTTTAAGCCATTGAGGTTCAAGTAAAGAATTTGTAGTAAAAGTTGTATCATCAATAAGATACTTGAGTTCCATGCGATCAGCATGCATGATGGCAATCTCCTCGTTGAAATAATAAGGAATAAAATTATTGGCATAACTACCGGTTTCACCTCCCCAAAAATTATATTTCGACTCCATCAGGTTGGGTTGTCCATTGGCAATATCACTATATTCTATGGTATAAATTCTTCTCCATTGTCTGTAAATAGGCTGATACATCACTTTTTCCTCTAATAGTCCGTTTGAATCAAATTTATACTCATATTTTGTGTTGGGCATCCAAAAAAGACTGCTGTAATGATAATATACTTCATTTACCAATTTGTTGTGCTCGTCATACACAAATTCAGTTCTGGTTAAGTTTTCCCATTTGGCAGCAACATCGTTCCATCTTTTTTGGATTTGGACAGTAAGGTTTCCAGATGGTTTATCGTAATAGTAAGTAGTAAGAATCTCGTATTTTTCAACTTGCTGAATACTGTTAATCAGAATAACCGAGTCGAGTTTCCCTGATGAATTATATGAATACCGGATTATTTGCGCTGTGTCTGTTTGATGAGGCTGGCCACGCGTTATCTGCTGACTGCTTACAGACTGTTGTTCATTATAATTGAAAAGTACTTGTTCGATGACATCATGCTGATCTTGCTGACCTTTATAACTGACAACAGACTTCAACTTTCCAGCTTCATAATTATAGGCAATTGTTTTATTAATGCTTTCAATACTATTTGTTACCAAAACATGTGTCTCAAGAACTTTAAAATCGTCGGTGAATGCTGAATTAATAACATAAGTTGTATTCCAGTTACCATTATGCCATTTTTGTTCCCGCTGTGTTACACACCGGTTAGCATCATAGATCCATTCTGTACGTGTAAGCGGATATGCTGTATCATCTTTGATGTAGTATTTGTTCTCCATTACCTTGTTCCGGTATTCATCAAAATAATAGGTATATCTGAATACACTGTCTTTTTTACTGGTGATAATTTCTCTGACCAAAGGCCTTTCTTCAGCAAAAACTGACAAAGTAAACCGTCCTGTCAGCAATAAAACCAACAGCAACATACAGAATATGTTGTTTAAGGGCTTCACAAACAAATCTTTTTTTATTGGAAAAATCTGCCAAATATAGGTAATTTTTTTTTATTTTCAATAATTCTTATGGGTTGGTAAGTCTGGCTATCTTCAGAGATATAAAAAAACACGTATTTCCTTTTCAAACACTGATTTACATATCAATCAGAAGATACAGGTTAAAAAGGATGAATGTAATAATTTATATAAACAAAAAATATATTACTTTTGTAAACCGTTCTACCTAAATAATTGAAAGTTTATCTGTTTTTAACTATGCATTCTTTATTAAATGAAGCAAAAAACCAATAAATTTATTTATACACCTTCGGTAGCAGCTATCCTGACTGATTTTTTGCTACTGGCAATAGCTGTCTTGATTGTTCTGGCCGTAACTCCTTTTTCTTTTGAGATTCTTTTTCAGAAATATTCTGATTTTAACCTTTTTTATTTTTCAATCTGGTTTATATCCTCCTATTTTTACAAAAGATACACCTTACAGCCTTCAAAAAACTACATTGCAAATATATTTAAATTACTCTGGGCCATCCTGACTGTTCAGGTGGTGTTGAGTATATTGTTTTTGACTCCCCTTAACACAAGTTATTCTATTTGGATAATCGTTGGGTACTCTCTTCTGATATTTTCAATTGGTTCAATTTACTACATCGTTCAATTTACCATCAGTAATGCTACTGAATATAAAGATATTGTTGAGTTAAATAAAGATCAGCCAGATGAAAATAAAATCACAATTAAAAAACTCGACAAGAAAAGTTCAGAGGTATTAATTGAATCAATCAACGAATTTAGTGGGGAGAAAGCATGCCTGTTTATTTCAAAACATCTTGACCTAAGCCTAAAAAACAACCTGATTTCTTTTTCATCAAATTATTTCGATATCAAATCTAAACCGGAAAACAAATATACCAGCGTTGCCATTTTAAATAAACTGAATAACATCCGGGGCATTAACAAATTGTTTTCTGTTGTGAATCAAAAGCTCCCCATGGAAGGAACATTCGTCTGTAGTTTTGAACAAAGAAGTACCAGGAAGAAAAGAATTTATGACACATACCCAAAAGTCATTAAT
>JAQVNN010000014.1 GCA_028703105.1 Paludibacter sp.
GTGATTTGTTTGCCTGCGGAATTGCCCGCAGCGGAGCCTATAACCGCACGCTGACTCCCTTTGGGTTTCAGCGGGAACAGCGTAATTACTGGGAAGCGCAGGAAGTCTATAGTGCCATGTCGCCCTTTATGCATGCGGATAAAATGAAAACCCCCATGCTACTTGTACATGGCGAAGCCGATAACAATCCCGGTACATTCACCCTACAGACTGAAAGGTATTTTCAGGCATTGAAAGGATTAGGTGCACCGGCTCGTCTGGTAATTCTTCCGAAAGAAATGCATGGGTATGTGGCACGTGAAAATATTCTGCATTTGTTGTGGGAGCAAGACAGGTTTTTGGAGCAATATCTCAAATGAGATTATACAATGATTATGCTTGTATTTGTGACGAAACCAGCGCATGATAATGACCGTTTTTTTCCATCAACGCCTCATGATTTCCTACTTCCACAATAAATCCTTTATCCAATACCACAATTTGGTCGGCATTGCGGATGGTGCTAAGGCGGTGTGCGATGACAACAACCGTTCGCTGCTTAAAAGCGCTGTTTAGCGCATCTACTATTTTCCGTTCATTGATGGTATCCAAAGCGTTAGTAGCTTCGTCGAGAAAAAGGAATTTAGGGTCTCTGTAAAGAGCGCGGGCAATTAAAAGACGTTGTTTTTGTCCGCCGCTAAGTCCGCGTCCTGTTTCGCCTATGGTGGTTTCAAAGCCTTTGGGCATGGCGTTTATCTCGTCTTCTATTTGGGCGATGCGGCAGACTTCTCGCAAGCGGTCATAATTGATACGTTCATCATCTAAAACAATGTTGTTCAAAATGGTATCGCTGAACATTTTACCGTCCTGCATTACTACGCCGCACATTTCGCGCCATTGACGTAGGTTGATGGCGTTTACGTTCATCGTATCCATTTTTATATCGCCATAGCTGGGTTTGTAGAGCCGTACTAAGAGTTTGAGGAGTGTAGATTTTCCGCTGCCACTGCCACCTACTATAGCTGTGATTTTATTTTCAGGGATTTGCAAATAGATATTTCTCAAAACTAAAGGTGCGTTTGGAGTATATTGAAAATGGACATTTTCCAATGTGATGGTTTTCTTTTCAGGTAAAAAAGTGGTACTTCCGATAGAAAGGAGTTCTTCTTCATCTTCCAACCGGCGGATTTCATTAATACGTAAAAAGCTGATTTTAGCGTATTGTGCCGACACCACAAAGTTGATAAACTGCACCAAAGGTCCGTTGAGCATACCGATGATAAACTGGGTGGAAATCATTACCCCAAACGTGATATCGCCTTTTATTACCGCCATAGCACAGAAGAAAACGATAGCCATATTTTTGATGCTCTCCACAAACTGCGCTCCTAAGTTTTGTGCATTCGTAACCGCCAATACTCGTTTGTTTACGTGGTATAGACGAGCTTGTATTTCTTCCCACTTCCAACGGCGATGCTTTTCGTAGTTGTAAATCTTGATGTCTTGAATAGCCGAAACTGTTTCCACCCAATAACTTTGGTTTTTAGAAAGCAGTTCAAAGTATTCCCAATCTAACTTTTTGCGAATGCTTAAAAACAGCAATACCCAGCAAACGTACAAGATGGAACCTGCTAAGAAAATGTAGAATATTACGGCATTGTAAATCAAGAGTATGACAGCAAAAACGACAAATGTGAGCGTGGAAAATATCAATGCCAGCGAATTGTTCATTATAAAACTCCGGATGCGTTCGTGATCTTGCGCACGCTGGAGAATATCGCCCAAGAGTTTGTTTTCAAAAAAAGTTACGGGCAGTTTCATCAGCTTTATCAGGTAATCCGAAATGAGTGCAATATTTACCCTTGCCGTGATGTGCAGTAAAATCCAGTCTCGTAAGATGTTGAATATCATCACGCTCAGCAGGATGCTGATGTTTCCTATCAGCACCATATTGATAAACTTCACGTCCGAAGTTTTAATACCCACATCAATTACTGCTTTGGAAATAAATGGGAGCATTCCCTGCAAAGCGGTAACCACGAGCATAATGATAAATATCAGCCCGAAATTGCGTTTGTAGGGAAAGAAATATTTCAGAATACTCGAAAAACTGTTTTTCTTCTGTTCCCTTTCAGCTTTGCTGTCTTTGAAGTCGGCAGTGGGTTCTACGGCAAGCAGCACGCCTTGGTTTTCGCCTTTCTGATACCAGCCGCGTCGAAATTCTTCGTGGCTGTACTTGATACGTCCTTTTGCAGGATCGGAAACCCACACGTGTTTTTTGTCGGAATGATACACCACGATGAAGTGGCTGTCTTTCCAAAACACAATCGCCGGAAAAGGAATACTGTTTACCACATCGTCAATATTGCATTTGATGGCAAGCGTGCGAAGCCCGATGCTTTCGGCGCCGATGCTGAGGTCAAGCAAAGAAACACCTTCTTTGGTAATGCCACAGCGGTCGCGCATAAACTGAAGCGAGTAAAACTTGCCGAAATGCTTGGCAATGATTTTCAGCGATGCGGGTCCGCAGTCTTGCGAATCCATTTGGTATTCTACGGGGAAACGGTGGAAAAGCATATTTTATTTTTCTCCTTTAGCTTTTAAGTTATCGAACAACCTTTCTATTAATCGTTTACGTTTGGTAATGATTTCGGCAGTTCCTTTGCTTTCAAAGTCGAGAGGAAGTGTTTTCCTGAAATTCGTTACCGTACCATCGGGAAAAGAAATTACAACCAAATAGGCATCCACCTCGCCGTTTGGGGTTTTCAGCTTGTTGGTGATGCGAGAAACTGATTTGACCTCACCTTTCAACAATCCGTATTCATCGTAAGGATAGTTGTTGATTTTCACGTTGGCAGTTTGTCCTATTTCCACTTTTCCGGCTCCGAATGAGGGTATCATTACTTCGCCGAGAATGTTGTTTTTATCGGGAATAATGGTGAAAAGTTCCTGCCCCGCTTGCACAAAATGATTGTCCCGCCAAAAGCCAAGAAACTCTAATTCTCCTGCAACGGGTGCATACTGCAAGTAGCGTTCTTTCCAAAGATTGACGGCGTTTGATAGTTCATTTTTGCGGCTGATAAAATCAGAATAGGCTTTTTCTTTGGTTTCAGTTTCCTCTAAAAGAATGCGTTGAATTTCCAATTGGTTGCGGGCAACTTCCGATTGCTTCATTTGCTGGCTGCTTTGTAAGTTAAGGCGGGCTTCCTGAAGTGAAAGATGGGCGTCATGTTGCCGCTGATATTCCTGTTCGCTGATGCCTTTAGCGGCAAGCAGCAGGCTGTCTTTCCGCAGCTGGTCGGCAGAGGTATGCAGGATTTGTTTTTTAAGCTGCATTTCGTCATTCAGATTGGCAATAACTGCTTCGTCCGATTGGATTTGCTGCCGGAGGTTCTGCCGCATAGTGGTGTAAATATCCGATGAAATCACACGTTCGTACTGGAAATAAGACAGCAGAAAAGCATTGTAGGCAGAACTGACTTCTCCAAGGATTAACGTGTCGGGCAGGAATATTTTAGTGGAGGCGTTACTGTTCAAGCGATTGAGCACAGTGTCCACCCACAAGATATGTTTATAGTTAGCTCCACTTTCCAAGTAGGAAATCACATCGCCTTTTTGCAGGCGGGCTTTATTTGTTTGAAGCAGGTTGATACGCCCATTGCTGTTTGCCACCAAGCGTACAGGTGCAGTAGTTGCCGTTACGGATATTTGTCCGTCCACCGTATCGGGGTATTGTATCAGAAAGCCGAGCAGTACGATTACGCCCATCAACACGCCCACACAAAGTGCCACCCACTTAACCCAATACGTTGGCATTCGGTCGATGATGGCTTGTACTTCTTCATATTTTTGGATGATTTCATCTTGTTCTTCCGGTAGTTTTTCCTGTCTTATTGCCGGAGTAAGAGAAGATGGTGGCATATTTTGCTCGTTTTTGTTGTATTCGCTGGTTGTCATTTGTTGTTTACGTCTTTTTTAAATTTGTGCGCCACTTGATGAATTACGCTCAGTCGGTAATCCGTCTGCTGGAAATGATTGGTTATCATCCCCGATATTTCATTATTAGCACGTGTAACATCAGAGTAGCCGAAATCTTTTTGAATAGAGATGAAAGGATATATTGTCATTTTATCTTTGGCTATAGCTGATAATACACCATCAGCAGTATCAGTATATTTAAAATCATATTCTAATATTTTTTGAAAAAGTGGTTTGAAAACCACGATGAACTGCGTACACCAAAACCAATCCACCCAATATCGGTTAGCCGCTACAGGTACAGCTGTTCCAAAACCTCCTATACCGCCTGAAAGCAATTCAGAATCCTGCTCGTTGGCTTGGATGATATTCACCAATAGGTATTCCTTGCTGTATTGAGGTGTGAAGACATGATCATCTTCACAGATAATCATAATGTCATCATCGTGTTCTATTGCTGTCTGTACCGCTTTTACCATACTTCGCCAAAGTCCGACAGCCCCAATAGGATGCTCTACGGCATCTATCCATGTGAGTTCAAACTCCGGTTTTGCATGAAATTGCTCTTCGATATGCTTTCGTCTTTCTATACGATTTTTGAGATTGATAACGTAAACAGGGAGATAGAAATCGGCATCCGATAACAATATTTCTGCTTCAGGATTATTTTTCTTTGTTTCTGAAACAGATGATTGCTCTTGTTCTTTTTGTGAGACGGACGACCGTCCGTATCTACGGTAATTTTCTACGGTTTCTTCCAAAATCTTATTTACTTTCTCTCCCCACACATCCCAGTTTAGTCGGGTTTCGTATTGGTTTCGGGAAGATGCACGGAGTTTTATATAGCTTTCTTTATCACTGAATACTGATTTTATCTTTTCTGCATAATCTTCCGCTGTCGCTGTAGGGGGGAGTAAAAATCCGTTTTTTCCTTCGCGCACGGACTGACTTACGCCGCCAACATCGGCTGCTATGCTCGGTACACCGTAGGCAGAGGCTTCACAAAAAACAATGCCGAAAGCGTCAAATTCTGTAGGAAGCACTAAAAAATGTGCATCTTTTAGAATGGAGCAGAGTTTATTCAAATGTTCCGGTTTTGATTTATCCAAAAAAGGAATAATAGTTAAATCCTTATCATTTTCCAGCATTTCCAGCGGTACACTACCGATAATAGTAAGTGTACATGGAAAACCTTCGCTTTTCAGTTTACGGTATGCACCCAAAACTTTTTCGCCGCCTTTTTTTACCCAATTCCGCCCAATAAAAACCAGATTACATACGCTTGTGTCAATTTCATGCTGCCACTTTTCGGGATGTGGAATGTTGGCACCAAATTCTACGACGTGGATTTTATTTTCGATGCACGAGTAATCACAAATTGCACTTTCTTTTGCCCAGTCAGATGAGAAAATAATGCTATTAGCATTTTCAATCATTCTTCTTTCAACATCGTCAGCTATTTCTTCGAATTTTGCAGATGGTATTTTCAAATTTTCTTTGAATAACCGAAAAGTGGTGTCACCAATATAGACTATTGGTATATTTACATGTAAATATGCACCGAGAAAATAATCACGTACAATTAATACGTCATAAATTTGCCTATTAATTTTTTCTGAAATAATTTTACCAAATACTGATGCATATTCTTCCAGATAAAATTCTTTTTTGGAATAAAACTTACTGCTCATATAAGCAATATTTTCCCCTATCCACTCAATAGAGTTATACTTGCTCAATGATGACACAATATGGTATAAAGTACCTGACCAATTACCGATGTCAAAGGGAGATAACGCTGAAAGAAATGCTATTTTGTTATTCATGAGATTTTTTATCTTTAATAATGATTTTTCATCATTAAAACAGGCTACAAAAAGGTTTAAAGAGAAACTGTTAAAGATTTTTTTAAACCTTTGAATTTAGGTGTTTAACAGATCATTCTTTCAAATATCCTCCATCAATATTTACACCGTCATAAAAATATTTAAATGCTATTTCCATGATTTTCATTTCTTTGGGATAAGTGTCTAAATTCAATTTTAACAAACGGTTGTATTCTGTTTCTAAGCGTTTACTTTTTACAGTATTTGACCAATAGTACTGCCAAAATTGCATTTGATGACCTTTACGAAGTTTAGAGACTGAGTGCAGCATTCCATCCATTCTACGCCACATTATTTTATGTAATAATGCTTTGTAATAGTTCGATGCATCTGCGTCTAATTTTCCTCCGACACCGATGTTTACTATTTTTTTACAATAAACAGAGTCTTTTATTAATGTTATTTTTGTGCTTAAAGCCTCTATATGCTCTTGCGCATTATTATACATTGTTAAGTCGTAATCGTCATTAGGCATAAATTGATATATTGCTGTAAATTCCGTCCAATTATTGGGAAATGCATCAAAAAAAGCCTTTTGCCGTTCTATTGTATTTGGAAAACTCATTAATTCTCTATAGCTTGTGTTTAACTTGGCAGTATCAATCGGAAAATACTGAGATTTGGCATAGTTACACACAAAAAGAGATATTATTATTAATGCTAAATTTTTTTTTTTCATATACATTCTTTTAAGCTGAAATTTGTATTGTTATACCGCTGTCGTCGTTTCTTACGGTCTTTAAGATTGATGACGTAAACGGGAAGAAAGAAATCATTTGAAGTATTGGTCATTTTTTTTTATTGTAGTTTGAAACGGTTTCTTCCAAAATCTTATTCACTTTCTCTCCCCACACATCCCAGTTTAGTCGGGTTTCGTATTGGTTTCGGGAAGATGCACGGAGTTTTATATAGCTTTCTTTATCACTGAATACTGATTTTATTTTTTCTGCATAATCTTCCGCTGTCGCTGTAGGAGAAAGTAAAAATCCGTTTTTCCCTTCGCGCACGGGCTGACTTACGCCACCAACATCGGCTGCTATGCTTGGTACACCGTAGGCAGAGGCTTCACAAAAAACAATGCCGAAAGCGTCAAATTCTGTAGGAAGCACTAAAAAATGTGCATCTTTTAGAATGGAGCAGAGTTTATTCAAATGTTCCGGTTTTGATTTATCCAAAAAAGGAATAATAGTTAAACTCTTATCGTCTTCTGGTCTTTCAGGAGGCACACTGCCAATGATGGTCAGCGTGCATGAGAAGCCTTCGCTTTTCAGTTTACGGTATGCACCCAAAACTTTTTCGCCGCCTTTTTTTACCCAATTCCGCCCGATAAAAACCAGATTACATACGCTTGTGTCAATTTCATGCTGCCACTTTTCGGGATGTGGAATGTTGGCACCAAATTCTACGACTTGGATTTTTTTTGGATTTATTTTATAATAGTCTATAGTATTCTGCTTTGTCCATTCTGAACTGTAGATAATGATGGTATATTTTTTTAAAACTTTTTTTTCTTTAATTTCTGTTCTTTTTTCTTGTTCTTTTGTCCTATTTTTGTTTGTGTAATCTTTAAATAAGTGATAATTCACGTCACTTATATGAATAGTTGGAATATCTACATCCAAATATGGTGAAAGTTGCAGATCTCCAAAAAAAATGAGATCACTATCAGAAATCCTGTTTATCAATTCAGAACACACACTTCCAAATAAGGGAGAATAGTCTTCATTAACATCCTTTATCGAGAAACTCTTCGATGTGAAATAGGCTGTTTGGGATAGCATATGTGTCCCAATAACAGTAACATTATTATTTTTTTCAAGAGCTTTTAATATATGCCATGTTGTACCGGACCAGTTATTTATGTCATTTGGGTTTAAAGAAGAGAAAAATATGATATTCATTTGTTTATTTATTATAAAAGGTAAAAGCAGATTCAATTAATGAACAGCACACCCTGTATCTGATTTCTGGGATTAATGTATTTTTCAATTTCTGATGACGGAATATGATGTGACCCCTGCATGCGTAATTTGACAATTTCATCCAGTTCTTTTGCATTGATGTAACCATACTTTATACCTGATTTTGAAAAAATTGCCTCTATGCTATTTGATGAGGGCAACGTGAGTGCTTTTCTTTCAAGTTCTTTGCCCGTAAAAGCCTTTACTGTGTCTTGATATACCGTTTGTGCAATGCATACATAATCATTTCCGTAATTTTTTTTCATGTAAGAGCCAAATGATTTGTGAAACGGAATACTGGGGGTCAAATAATTTGCATGCATCAGATGGCAGGAAATAACAACCGTTTGATTTGGTTTACAAAGGTAATCTATTAAAAAAGATGTATTTTTAAACATATTGTAATCTCTTTCGTAATAGCTGTTTTTATTTGTCACGTCAGCTTTCATGAGACTTTCTAAGTAGAAAGTGATGATATTCAAATCTTTACCTAAAACATCAGTTAGTTCTTGTTGGTTAATGTCAATGATGTTCTGAGTTGTTTTTGCTATTTCCTTGATTTTTTCTGCATCTGTTGTTTTCAAGACAGATATGATTGTATCCACTGCAGATGAGCGCGCTTCTTTATTGATGGTTTGCAAATAGTCTTTTAAGAATTGCCCTAATTCATTTCTTTCATATTGACAATCATTTCCCCAAAAACTTACTTTTTCGATAGCCGTTTTGTTGTATTTCCTAAGCCATTTTGCTAATTCAACCATTGGTTCAACTTCGTATAAGTTCATTTCCATAAGTTGTTTTAGTTTGTTTTCGTCAATAGAGTCATCTCCCTGAATATATTTGTTGAAAAAAAACATCTTCAATAAAGGTTGTTCAAACAAAATCAGAGTTGTCCGATTATTCAAAACACTGGACTTAATAAACTCGCAGGTAGCCAGACCTATTTTACCACTTCCATGTACTGTTTCACCAAGTGCCATAATTCTTTTGGACATGCGAGAAATTTGCTTTTCTGTCAACAAAGTGTCAGTGCGTAAAGCCATAAACTTGGATTTATCTAAACTTGATGCCGTAATATCTTCAAACGGGAGGGTATTGATGTTTTTATGGTTATTTTGAAATTCTATCCGATTAATTAAAATTTCGTGAGGAATTGTTGCCTTGATTTTGCTGATTTTATTTTCAGTGTAGGTGCTGTCAGTCCCAACCGCTTGTAATCTAAAGAATAAAAAACGCAGGTCTTTCGTATTCATCTCCAAAAAGTCTTCCCGAAAATTATCATCGTTTTGCAGGCAAATACTGTCGGTTCTGAATATCTCCATTCGTTTGTTCATTGAATAAACAAAAAATCTTCCCGTTTCAAGGTTCTTACTTTTATAGCATATTTTCACTTTTAACAAGTCGTTGGTAAGCGCAGGAAGTAAAATCATCCTCGAACTATATATGTTCAAGTTCATTTTTTCTCTGAAGCCCCATCTTTCAGTCTGCGAAAATTTGATAGGTCGGTTCAAATCGGTATTGTCGCTACTAAAACGTGTATCGGAATTATTTGCATCAAAAATCCATCCATGAAAAATATTATTGACAATTTTGAAATTGAGATTATAGGTTTCTTCATACGTCTGTCCATAGACTTTATTAATTTGACAAAATAAAATAAAGTAAAGAGGTAGAACTAACTTTAATAGTCTTTTCATATAATAGGGATAATAATATTAATAGATCTATAGAACTCAATTTACTAGGCCAACTCCATATGTCATGCGGATTTAATATTGTTAAAAAGACAATAATCATCTCAGAATTTATTTGTTGCTTATTTTTTCTAATGCCTCTTTGTAGGAATTCATTATTATAAAATCAGTACTTAAGTTTCTGTTCAAAACAGTTTTTCTTTTATCAATACTTGTAGATCTTTTTATAAAAAGCACGCCATCCATTCTTGATTTTGGAATAATATATCTAAATTGATCTGTAAGGTTCTTATTTCCTACGAATCTTAATTTTAGCACATCTGAGCAATCTATTTTGCTCATTGATAAATAAATGGAGTCTGTATTTAGCGTGTTTAATATATATTCCAAGCTTCCTACAGGAGCTGAACTTAGTATAGAAATCCCAAATTCTGAATTAGATTTTGCAAGCATTGCAGAACCTTGATAGGTAGTCAATGCAATAAACGAATAATCATCTTTATACTTGTTCTTCATATAATATCCTAAAGAAAAAGAATCCATAACAGACAAGTCTTGTCCATTTAAATAGTTTAAATGTCCAAAATGTCCAAAGAGAGTAGCCGTTTCATTTTTTTTGAGAAAATTGTCAATAATAAATGACATAATTTCATTCATAACGTTATCCCTATTAATAAAACGATAGTAGGTACTAGAATCCTGCTGTGTAATCTTTAGACAATGAAGCATTAACTTTAATTCTTCTTCATTCAATACACTTGCTAAATTAGGATTCTCGTCGAACATAAAAATAATCTTATCAAAAGACACTTTAGTATCTATTAATAACTTGCAAATGACATCAAGTTCCTTAATGTGCTTATTCATATTAAGGTTGTAGAAAAAATTAAACAAGTCTATCCTGCTCTTTAATTGTACGTGATTAACATCAAACCCCCAAACGGAGATTTTCTCATTGCAAGTCGAATTATATTCTTTTAGCCACTGCATAAAGGATAACAAAGAGTCAGAATATAGGTAGCCATCAAAATACGCTGAAATATCCGCTAATTTGAAATTTACATCATTTTTTACGAACCGATTGATATAGAAAGAGTATTCTAATGGAATTTCAAGTAAAATAAACTTACATTGATGTTTTAAGATACGTTCTTTAAAAATTGCAAAAGCAATATCATTCATCGTTTTTGTTCCATGCACAGTTTCACCAAGTGCTAGTATTTTCTGCCCCCAAAAGGGAAGATTATTGTAATTTATATTATTCCAATGAACTAAGTCGTTTATCCGCAAATTAACATTTTCTTTTTTATCAATTTGTGTTGAGTTATCTATAACCTCTTTTCCATTAATAAAAACTTCGAAATCAGAAATCCATATTTTTGCATTATTTTGATTAAGACTCTTAGCTTCAATTGATATGTTTAACAAATATGTTTCTTTTGTATTGATAGTTTGTATAGATTTCTTCCAATCTTTTGTTGTATTTAATTGAATTGTATCAATGAAATTTATGTTTTCACATTTACCAATGGAAGTTATTATTAAGGAGAGATTTTTACAGTTCTCTGTTTTATATTTAATTCTTGTCTCAATAACAGAAGAAGTGGTGTCCTTTTCATAAACTGGCAATAACGAGCCTATGACTCCTTTTTTTTCTTCCATTGTTTCTAAAAAGAGAGCCTTTGGAGCAATGGTGCTGTCAATAAGAGTGTTTTGAAAAAAGTATACGGGATTATTGACCCATTTATATCTTAAAATACTTTTACTATTGGAATCAGCTTTTAAGATGCATTGAAGAAAAAACAACACAAAAAATAAAAGTAATAAATATGATCTTATTTTCACAGAATAACTCATATAATGATAAAATAGTTATGTAAGCTTCCCCGAGAGTTGACTGATCTTCTCCCATTAACTGGACAACGCTAAATTAGAGTTTTCCTTATAATTTAACATTTCATATTCTGCCTGTTCGGGCGTTAATCCTTGCAAAGAACTATGAAGCCGGAAGGCATTATAATCTCTACGCCTGGACGCAATTTTTAACCTTGCGTCATGCAAAGATAAAAACCAATTTGTATTTAAACACTCATCACGAAAACTTCCGTTAAAAGATTCTATGAAGGGATTGTCTGCTGGTTTGCCTCGTCTTGAAAAATCCAATGTGACTTTTCTCTCATAAGCCCATTTATCCAACTTTTTTGAAACAAACTCAGGTCCGTTGTCAACCATAATTCTTTCTAGTTTTATTCCGTAATGTTCATAAAGACTTTCAAGGGTGTTTACAACATCACATCCCTTTAATGATTGACCAATTCTATGGACAAACACCGTCCGTCTGCTGTAATTGTCAATAATTGTCAGCGCCCTGAATCTTTGACCATTATACAACTGATCTGACACAAAATCCATACTCAAACACTGATTTATCTGATTTGCCTGCGCATATTTTTCTCTATGTTGTTCCGATCTCCAGCGTCTATGGCGTTTGGACCGTAAGTTTAACCCTTCCTGTCTATATAACCTGTATATCCGCTTATGATTATCTTTAAACCCCTCTCGTCGAAGCAATGTGAATATCCGCCAGAATCCATATCGCACACGAGTCAATGCTATTTCATTCATCCTCATTCGAATGTGTTGTTCATCTCTATATTTGGGCTTATAATACCAAACTGACTTGCTAAGCATACTGTCAAACTCTGTCGCTGTATAGGGGTCTGCAGAGGTTCAGCTTCCTCCACCAATAAATGATGTTTGGAAATTTTTTTCAATTCCGGCAATGTTTTTGCCAGTTCGTCTAAACTTTTTCTTGTTAATTTTCTCATCGTTGTCGAATTTTAAATTGTTTGTATTCAATATTATGTTGAAAGAATTTTATATTAATAGGATTGGTTGTTACTTATTTTTTCTAAAGCCTCTTTGTAAGAATTCATTATTGTTACATTTATATTTAAATCGGATTTTAAAATATTATCTTTTTTCTTAATGGGATATACTTGTTTTATAAAAAGGACTCCATCCATTCTTGCTTTGGGTATCATAAAACTGAACTGATCCTCAACATCTCTATTTCCTATATATCGGGTTTTAAATATATCGACACAATTCATTTTCTCTGTGGATAAAAAAGAAATATTTGCATTCAGCATGTTCATTAAATACTCCAAACTGCCTTGTGGAGATGATTGCAAGTGTTCGACTTTTAGAAGAGAATTTGAAGTGGAGGATAAAAAACTCCCCTCTTCTGTAAGTAAGGCAATACAAGTATAATCGTGATTATATTTGTTTTTCAAGTAGTATCCCAATGTAGACCACTCTTTATCGTCTATCCTTTCGATGAGACCTTGATAAGCTGCATGACCGAAATGACAAAACATGGTGACTGTTTCATCCCGACCAAGCAAATTATTTATAATAAATTCTGTATTTTCATACATCGTTTTATCTCTATTTAGGAAATTAGCATAAGTGTCAGATTTGTGATTTAACAACACTAGGCAATTTCTAATCAATTTAGTTTCATCTCTCGTTAGTACATTCCTAAAACCTTCGTTGGTCTCAAATATATCAATAACTTCTTCCAACGATGGTTTGGTTGTGACTAATAATTTACATAATCTTTTTAATTCTTGATTGTTTTTCGTTACATTAATGGTATAAAAGAAATTGAACAATTCTAATTTACTTTGTAATTGGATAGAATTAATATCAATTCCCCAAAAAAAGACTTTCTTTTCCGAGTGTAAATTGTATTCTTTCATCCACTCAATTAATGATAAAAAAGAGTCCGAGTATAATGATCGATCAAAATAATCAGAAATGTTATTTAATTTAAAATTTGAGTCTCCATTAATATACCGATTGATATAGAACGAAAACTCTAATGGTATCTCCATCAAAACAAATTTACAGTTTTGATGAATAATCCGATATTTGATTATTTCGATTGCGATATCATTAAAAGTCTCTGTGCCATGAATGCTTTCTCCGATAGCGAGTATTTTTTTATCCGAAAAAGGAAGATTATTTAACTCTTTGTCACTATAAGAAGTGATGACTTCTTTTTTCAGCGATACATCTATACCGTTTTTCGTTGTTTTAAGTTTACTGATGCCCTTACCATCAATAAGAATATCGAGTGTATTTACCCAAATTTTCGCATTATGCAACTTATCACCACTTGCTTCAATAGATAATTTCAAAAATAATGTTTCTTTCAAATGTACTGATTGCTCAACTGATGTCCATTCCTCATTTAATGAAAGGCCAAGTGTATCAATCGAAATTATTTTTTCACATTCGCCAATGCCAATTAGTTTCAGATATAATTCGCTGCAGTCTTGCGTTTTGTAGTTGATTTTTATAGAAATTTCGGATTGAGTGTTGCCTTTTTGATCGATTGGTGTAGTGAGACTCAAAACTCCTTTTTTATCACGAGCTGTTTCTAATAATATGGAATATGGAGTAGTTGTACTGTCTATTTTTGAATTGTAATAAAAATCATTTCGACTCATAATCCAATTAAAATTCAGTAATTCACCACTTACCTGCTCTGCAAAAGGATAGCACTGTATTTGTATTAACAATAAAAAAAACAGCAAGAGTTTAAAGAAAGTTTTCATCTTAATCGTGATTTCATTTCAGCTAAATCAATCTAATGGAAAATAATCTCATAAAATTTTTATGAGATTATTCAGAAGAAACTCAATTCCAATTTCCATATGGGATATTTATTGTTCTTGAAGTTATTAAATCTCCAGTATTCGCATCATAAATTGTGTATGTCATAGCGTCTTGCCTTAGCAAATCAGTCCTTACCATTGTGAATGAGTCAGAATTCGTGTAGCCCTTATCTAATAAGTCTGCTTGTATGTCTCGCATCATATTTTCATGTCGAGTAGTGTATTGATCCGTCATCTGAGATACTCCAGGTATAAAGCTCATTACGGTACTAGCCCAAATATCTAATTCGGCAACAGATTGACTAAGAATAAAATCAGATAAATTCATAAAATATTGTTGAGATGTTTGTCCTGGGTAAGTTGAATTTCCATAAGCATATACTTCATTAGCTACATAGCCCATTCCTTCTACATAACCACCATTCCAATTATTATTGCTAAGCATACTGTCAAACTCTGCCGCTGTATAGGGGTCTGCAGAGGTTCCGCTTCCTCCACCAATAAATGATGTTTGGAAATTTTTTTCAATTACCGGCAATGTTTTTGCCAGTTCGTCTAAACTTTTTCTTGTTAACTTTCTCATTGTTGTTGAATTTTAAGTTGTTATTAAATTTGTTATAGGTTCAGCTTCTTTTCATTCTTTGAAAATAAATTTCGAAACAAAGCCGAGATTTCATATTTAGTAAATAATTGTTTTTCTTGTAAATTACATAGGTTGTTGTACATAGCAGACAATTCCGGATATTCTCGTTCATTTTGCCCAATCAAATACTCTATAATCTCCTTTATTATTAGTTCGGTCGTTTTTTTTTGCTCATCTCTATACTTGTTACTGACTTGGCTATCTGAAATTCTATAATAAAGCAAAGGCTGGTTTTCAACATAGAATTGCCCACCTGATTTTGCAATCTCTGACCAGAGTTTATAATCCTCAGCGTAAGAGTAGTTTTCATATTTCAATGATTTTTTTCTTAAGAAATCTGCTCTTAACATAGTTGTTGGATGGAATAAAAAATTGTCTTGAATAAGTTTCAAAATAGGTTTCTCAACCAAACCGCTCACAGAGCCGCATAAGTTGTTGGTCTGTGAGCCTGTTCCGAAAGTATTTGCCCAAGTTCCGCAAACGGTTACATCCAAATACTCTTGCATAACAGCCTGTTGTATTTTAAGCCTGTCAATATGCATTATGTCATCGGCATCCATGCGTGCGATGTATTTTCCGTTTGCATTATATATTCCTATATTTAAAGACCCAATAAAGTCGTGTTTATTTTGAATTAATCTAATGCGCTCATCTGAAAATGATTGAATTATGGAGTATGTGTTATCGGTAGAACCATCATCTACAATAATAAACTCAAAATCATCAAATGATTGCGCTAAAACGCTTTCTATTGCTTCGCTCACATATTTTTCCGAATTGTTAACGGGCATTACTACAGATATTTCACTCATTGCATCCATTTCTAAATGATTATTAAAGTAGTATAGCTCTCTTGTTAATAGAGTAAATAAGATAACGAACTAAGCCGTATTGATATCCATAATGCAGATGATTAGGGCGAACAGAACTTTTTATTTTCTCGAAATTTTCCCCCCAAAAATCAATACCCATAAGGCGATAATCTCCGTAACTCGTATTGATATTTTCAATTATTTTTGTCAAATTTATTTTTTGCTCAAGGGATAGCAGGTTCGGATGAATGTCTTTTAAACCGTAGCTTATATTGCTATTTATCACATCTCTATATTGAGTAACATTATTCTGCTTCATAATATTGCAGAGATAATACCCTGTTGAAAGCGAACTTGCAATTCTTCCACTGCGATAAAGTTCTGCATAACTATTCATCAGATAGTCTGAAAAGTTCGCGTATTCTGCAAAATCTATCAATTTGAGATATGTTTCGTATGTTTTTAGCACGTCTGCTTTTCTATTGATATAATACATATTTTTCCAATCAAAGAATTGAAGAGATAGATAAAGTTCAGTACCTTGAAATATTTTTTCAATAATCTGATTTACCCGGATATCTTCATAATGAACGCTTTTTAAAACAGATAGAAAATAGATAGCTTTTAAAGATATCAACAATTTATCAGGATGTTTGTCTATGCTATCAAAATCATAGATGATCTTTTCACAATGCTCTTTGAACACTTCTTCAAAGTCGGCGTCGATGAACTTGTTTATTATTAGATAAATAAGGGTATATCCGACTCCGGAAAGCCCATTTTCAAAACTATAATCATTCGTAGGTCTTACTAAGCATTCTTGAAACAAATCAAAAGCCTTATCCTCAATTTTCTCATCATGCAAAAAACGTGCTGCCTCAAATAGAGCCAAAGACATTCCTGCTTTCCCGTTGTAAAGTCCCGAAGAGTTTACGGAACAGGCGTTGAGAAGAATGCAGTCAACAAGTTTTCTTATGGTTATTTCGTTAATCATTTTTTTACACCAATACATCTTCCAATTCCACATTTTGTTTAAAATCATAACAGTTCCCAGAACTCATCAATTGTTAGAAAGTCAAGAGACGAAAACCTTCTTTTACGATTGTACCAGGATTCAATATATTCAAAAACATACAAACTCATTTCTTCTTTGGATTTAAGTTTAGCACCATAAACCAGTTCAGATTTGAGTGTTTTAAAAAAGCTCTCAGCCACGGCATTATCCCAACAATTACCTTTACGGCTCATGCTTTGGCAAGCTTTCAAAGATTCCAGTACATTGACCGTTTGTTTGCTGGCATATTGAACACCCCTATCCGAATGAAAAATCACGCCTTGAATGAAGGGTCTATTCCTGTTTGCCATTCTGATAGCTGGTATTACAGTGCTCGATGCACTCAAGGGGTCACTCATAGACCAACCGATTATTTTGCGATCAAAAAGATTCAACACAACTGTCAGATAAAGAAATCCATCCAAACAAGGGATGTAAGTGATATCCGAAACACAGGCCTGAACCGGCTCTTCTCTGTAAAAATCCCGATTCAATATGTTGGGTGCAACCCGATAGTTGTGCGACGAATCATAGGCCTTCTTAATCTTCTCGTCAAGTTCCATGTAAACTCGTTTGCGTTTACCAACCGGGACTTTAAGCCATCGGGAATAAGAGCCTCGCGATATTTTCAATACATTACACATCACCTCAATCGCCCATCGTTTCGAGTGGTAGTCTCGAATAAACCCGAAGATCAACGACCGCTCTTGGAGATGATGCTCAATCCTTTTTTTAATATCTCAAGCTCAATCTCTGAATCGTTAAGTCGTTTTTCCAATTCCTTTATTCTTTTGGGCATCTTCACTCAGCGATTGTACACCTTTACCGGGGAAACGCGCTTCGCCCTTCTGCTGGTATTCCTTTCGCCAACGATATAACAACAAGGGATCAACTCCCAATTCTTGTGCGAGTTCTGAAACGTTTTTTCGTTCTAAACTCAGTTTAACAGCATTTTCCTTAAATGTCTTGTCGTAATGTGTTCTTTGTTTTCTCATAATTCACAAAATTAAGAAATTCTTTTACTTAACTTTGTGTCTCAGCAAATATAGCAACTCCAAACACACGGTCACAAGAAGTCATGACAATGAACGCTATAGCTGTAAACATAAAGAATTTTTTCATATTGAGAATTTAATGTTGTACGCTTTCCAACCAATTCAGCATAGATTGTAAAAAACTTCTAGAGTATTTGTTTAATGTGTATGTTCGACCTTTTTCTTCAAACGAAACTTTCTCTAGCGGTTCATAAAATTCATGATCCACATTGGGAATAACGACAATTGAAAAATTTGTTTTTTTGTAAGTATTGACGATTCTTTTTGAATTTTCAATACTTCCTTTCATGTCAATATTTACATCTTTCTCTGCAAACAGCATTAGAGTAGGACAACAAATTTTAGGGTAGTAATCTTCAGGATTCCATTTCAAGTAATCTATATCCAAAGGGGAATACATGGTAATATTTATAAGGATATATATAAATTGATTTATATACATCGGATCCTTGGAAGGCATAAATGGTGTAAATATTTTTGTTTTTATCGTATCTGTTTTGAAAGCTGATTTTAGTGTATTTTGAGCAAGTATGTGTATAGTGTCTATTTTCTCATTATTTTGCAAAACACTTTTATTTATATTTTTCATGCAATCCCAAACACATTCTATGAAAATTTGATCAAATTTGCTTTGATCTGTATTCGTATAAATACTATCATTATAAATGAAATGATCTTTGGGAAAAAAACGCTCAAATTCACGGAAAAATAACATATAAAAATCTTTGACTGATTCTTTCATATTTGTATCCCACTTAAAATACAAATCTTCAGCTCCTATTGTAGATGGCGTAGACATCAGCATAGCAAAATCAACCAAATTTTTTCGAGAAGCAAGTTTCGCTGCAGCTATGCCTGTTGCACTAAAGCCCCAAACACCTATCGGTGTGCTTGTAAAACGAGAGTCTGACTTCAGGAATTTAATCAATGCTTCTCCGTCATCAGCAAGCGTTTTATACGTTTGGTCTTTTATTTTCGGTAAATTCTCTTTTGTCTGTTTATATCTTGGAGAAATCAAGGCAACGCCATATCCGTTTGATATTAATGGCAAAATGCTTTGAAATCTAATAGAGTCGGATAATGATTTAAAGTCAGGATGTCGGTAATTTACATGAGTCGTATATAGTTGAATAATAATACTCTTCACTTTTCCATTGGGCAAATACAATGTACCTTCAATTGGGATTGAGTCATGGCTATGATAAACAAAACGTTCAATCTGTATAGTATTGCCATTAGAAGCAAAACAAACAATAAAGTTAAAAAATAAAACAATTAAGATTATACGAATATTAAGCATAGTATTTTATTTATTGGACGTTTAATAAGCTGCTGAATTCAAATAGTAAAAGATAAAAAATTACAATACAAGTAAAACTATCTCATAGTTTTACTTGTATTGTAACGAAATTATAATCCTTCTGCCTTATAATCACTATTTGGATAATACTGATTCATATACTCTTGTCCTCGTTCACTTGCATTTTTCTCTGAATAGACCGAATAATAGTCTCCTCCTACTATTTCGTAAAGATTTCCAAGACCACTACCAACTCCTGCATACACTAAGTAAGCTGCACCACCCATACTTTCCTGTTGTAGAAAATGTCCATATTCATGAATCATTGTGCCAATGTCAAAATCTGTTTCTGGATTTGGTCCCACTTCTACTATACCGTTGAATTGATAAGCACATCCACCCAAATCTCCATTGGAACAAGTAACCCCATCAAATATAATAAGGGCACCTCCATTGTCGGGCTGGAATACAGTTAGTTTCCCCAAGTCGTCATTCTCATAATCATAACTAATCAGATATCCTCCATTAATTCTTATGGAAGACGCTTGAGTTCCCCCAATAAATTCACTTTGACCATTTTCGTCAATAACAGGCATAACTAATGCCAATTCATCTAAGTTTTTTCTTGTTAATTTTTTCATTTTTTTGTTATTTAAATAATTAATAGCCTATTATGGCTTTGTTTTTCAAAAAGAATGTATAGTAAAACATTAAGACATCTTCATCAGACAAAGTACTAATGTCTTTTATCCTATAAAAAAGAGAATGCAACTCCGAAAGTTCTTCTTTGATAACGCTCCGCTTAATAAGGTTATACAGTATCTCTTTTTTTATTTTTAATGAAGACTCTTTTTGTTCTTTCTGTTTAGTGGCTCGTACTTGATCTTTGGAAATTCTATAATATAATAACGGTTCAGAATCAATGAAAAATTGCCCACCCGCTATAGAGATATCGACCCAAAGTTTGTAATCTTCTGTCCAAGCATAATTGCTGTACATAATTTGATTCTCCTTTAGAAAGGAGTGGCGCATCATTACTGTTGGATGATAAATAAAATTATTTTTTAATAAATGTAAAAGAGGAGTGTCGATTATTCCAAAACCATTTTTCATTAATCCACTATTTATGTTTTCTCCAAAAGTTTTCATCCATGAACTGCAAACGGTTATATTAGTGTCTTCTTCCATTATTGCATATTGTATTTTTAAACGGTCTATATGCATAATATCGTCTGCGTCCATCCGTGCAACATATTTTCCTAAGGCTCTATTTAATCCTATGTTAAGCGATTTTACAAAATTATGTTCGTTCGTAATAACCTTTATACGTTCATCTTTATAGGATTGAATGATTGATAATGTTTGGTCTGTAGAACCATCATCTATAATTATAAATTCAAAATCTCCAAAAGATTGTTTTAATGTGCTTTCTATCGTTTCTGAGACATATTTTTCTGCATTATATACTGGCATCACTATTGATATTCTATTCATATAACTTACTCTTTATTGATTAATTTTTCATATACGGTTATAGTTTTTTCTATCATTAGAGGTAAAGTGAATTCTTGTTCATATAAATTTCTAATATTTGTGCTTAAACGAGAGCATAATCTTTTATTTTCAATTAAAGAAATTATCTTATTGGCCATTGTATCTATATCAATAGTCAATCCTTTGATTTTTGAAAATATTGCAGGTACTTTTAGAACATTTTTATCATTTGTGAAAATTTCATCTAATCCATCAATAGCTGTACAAATAACAGGAAGTCCAAACATTGCCATTTCAATGGCAACATAACTAGCTTGCTCCTTTAAAGAGGGTAATATGCCTATATTAACAGATGAGTACAATCTTTTCAGCGTGTCAAAATCTATATTATCTAAAATATCAACATTTAAATCGTGATACTTCTCGCGTATGAATAACTTTGTAGTATCCTCACACACGCCAGCAATAATGAATTTAAAATCATATCCCTCCTTTCTTACAATACTTAAAGCCTCCAATGCAAAAAAGATTCCTTTTCCTTCGCAGACTCTACCAGCAAATAGTATTTCAACATTATCAGAGTTGTGAAAAATTTTTTCTTGATTAACAGCAGAATCTTCAATACCATTTGTTATTATTTCTATTTTTGTAGAAGGTATGCCGGTTAAACGATGGACAAAGTTTCTTCCGTATGACGTAACACAAATTATTTTGTCGGCTTTTTCATAAAAATCTTTTTCCAACTTATTGATAAAAAAGATATTGGTCTCGAGTGTGTTACTATGATAATGAGCATATAATTTATTGAAATAAGACTTATTGTGTTCGTAGTGTTCTTTCCACGGAATAAAATGAACGTGAGATATTATTTTGCCCTTTAATCTTTCTTTTAATTTTAAAGCTAATAAAATTAAATTGAAAGAACTAACGTGATAAATCATATCTTCTTTTAAATAAGGCAATAATAAACGACTAGCAACTTCAAAATACTTGTCCATCCAATACGTTTCATTCAAAAAGTTTGAATATCTTTGAGGCAAGGGTATTGTCAATTTCCTATAACTGCTATATTCTTTATATTTTGAAAAAAGAATTTTATCATTATATACAAAATCAACAAGAAGTATGTTTATCTCTTTTCTATACACGTGTAATCCTTCAATTAATACTGAAAGATAACGATCAACGCCAGTTGTTGAACCTCGGCTTGAAATATTTAGAAAACACAATTCTATCATAAATCCAATAAATAATAGTTTGAGTTTTTATATTCAGCGAATTTACTGGTAAAAATACTATAAAGTAAAAAACGTAATACTCCTGATTTATAACCTGCAATAAAACTCATTGGATGAATACTTTTTAGTATTTTTTGTTCGATTGTTTCATCCTCGGTCTCCTCGATAAATTTTCTTTCTAAATAATTAATTTCTTGCATATAAAATCTCTTATATTGTCGCATTAAATAAAGTTGTCTTACTATTTGAGGAAGTGTAAATGTTTCATAACTAATGTTTTTTATTGATCTTCTCTTATTTTCTTCTCCTGCAAATACTATCTTTTTATTATCAACCCCTTCTCCTATTTTACTCAAATAATGCCCAATGTGAAAATTGCTGATAAATTTATTTTCTATGAATAGATCTGAATACAGTTGTAATAATTCTATATTTGGCGTTAAGTGATAACAATTGACTATTTTAAGATATTGTTCTAATAAGTTAAGAATTTCAAGTTTTGGGATAACAAACTCCCC
Source organism: Paludibacter sp. (assembly GCA_028703105.1). Classification (GTDB taxonomy): domain Bacteria; phylum Bacteroidota; class Bacteroidia; order Bacteroidales; family Paludibacteraceae; genus Paludibacter. Next base: position 22,298 of record JAQVNN010000014.1, read on the forward strand.
ATGTTGAATTTTTTTTATATTGTCGAATAAATACAAGCTTGATTTTTCAGATAACCAATTTATATTTTGAATACTACTCTCATTATACGCATCATGCTCAGTTAATAGATTAAGATAATTGATACTTGTTAAAAAAGAGAATGAACGGTAGGAGTTTCTTTTATTATTTATTTTTCTTAATTCATTTTCTATCTTAAAGTGATTGGAGCTAAATAATTCATTGAATTCAGCGTCTAAAAATTCATTTTTTATCAGATAAAGTAAAACATATCCTATTCCGGATAAGCCATTTTCAAAACTAATATCATCCGTTTTACTAATTAATGCTTCTTGCAATAAGTCAAAAGCTTGCTCTTCAATATATTCATCTTGCAAAAAACGTGCTGCCTCAAATAGAGCCAAAGACATTCCTGCTTTCCCGTTGTAAAGTCCCGAAGAGTTTACAGAACAAGCGTTGAGAAGAATGCAGTCAACAAGTTTTCGTATGGTTATTTCGTTAATCATTTTTTTACACCAATACTTCTTCCAATTCCACATTTTGTTTAAAATCATACAACGCCATACTTCTCAGTATAAAGTAACTATTATACGTATCTCTGATAGCCGAGTAGTAGCGTTGCATAGCGTTGTTTTGCTCGCTTTGGGCTGTTGTGAGTTCATACACGGAAACTTTGCCCAGCGAGAATTTCTGTATCAACATTTCGTATTGTTCTTGCGACAATTTATAGGCTTTTTCTGTCGTTAACCAAAGCTTTACCGAATGGTTGTAATTGTTTATGTTTTCTTTTACTTCATTTTTAAATTCACGCATTTGCCGTTCTCGTGCTATTTTGCTTGCTTCGTAATTGTTTTCGGCTATTTGGATGCGGTTTTTATTAACGCCCCACTGAAAAACGGGAATTTGAAAACCAATGATAACCGACTGACGGGTATTGCCATTGCGGTAAGCGCCAGCAAAGGTCTCCGCATATTGATTTACACCGTAGTTTAAGCTGATGTTGCCGTTAAAACGATTGCTTAATTTAACCGAAAACAAATTGCGTTCAGCCTCTAAAGTATGTATTTCCTGTTGTTTCGAGAACGGATTGTTTCGTTCTACATAGAACATTGCCATACTTGTTTCTATGGCAAATGGAATATCAAATTCGGGGATTTCTACTTCAATTTCTTCTATCCCGAGAAATACAGCAAGCCGTTCTTGTGCTTCTATGTAGTTTTTGCGGGCATTTTCAAAAGCATACCGGGCGTTTAAAGATTGCAGTTCAATCTGTTTGAAATCATATTCAGTAATGTGACCATTATTTAGTTTGATGTGGGCAAGTTGCAGAAGGGTATCGGTATTCAGCGTGGTTTGTTGTGCCAAATCTTGTTCCATTTTGCCGAGAAGTGCCGTCATATAAAGCCCCAAGGCTTGTTGTTGAATTTGGGATAGTTTTGTGCAATATTCTTTTATGGCTGCTTTGTTTTTGGCATATTCAATCTCTTTTTCGAGACGATACTGTTTCCCTCCTCCCCATAGCTGTTGAGAGTAGCCGATAGAGAAAGGGGTTGTGCTGAAACTATTAAGCTTGCGGGAAAATTCGTTTAGGTAGTTGACATTACTTCCGATGTTTAATTCGCCTCCCGTAATTCCTATTTTTTGACGAACGGATACCCCTGCACTGCTGTTGTTGGAGTAATCTTCTACATAAGAATAACTTCCGTCAGAAGGCTGTTGCAGCAAACGTAAGGAACGATTGAAATTAACGGGATTAAAATTTAGCCAAACCGCGGGCAGAAAACTTTTCTTGTAATTTTCAAATTGGAGTATTTCATTTTGGTGATTGAGTTTTTCAATTTGTGCAGCAGAGGATTTTAAAGACAATTGGTCTATAACTTCACCCAGTGTTACTTCCTTTGATGTGTTCTGACCATATATCTTAATACAAGCAAAGAGAGTTATTAATATGCTGACGAATATGTGTGTTAATAGTTTCAAAACTTTAGTATTGTTTGTTTCGTTTTATGTTTTCTTGTGTTTTCCAATTCAAACATCAACCTTTGTCCAAGAAGGATAGGCGTTCTTCTACGAGATAAAAACCGATGCAACTCAACGTAACTATCACATTTGCAAAACGTAACCCTTTCCCTGCAACGGCTACTTTTTCAGAAAAAAGTAGTGCTGTCTCATCTTGGGGTTTTGCGAATATTTCTGCTCATATAGGTGTAGCCTATTTGGTATTCTTTATCAATAATTTAACTTTCGCAAGTGGGCTGAAGGAACTTGCTTCTCTTGGTACTCACCAAACGTTGATGCTTAGTTTATCTAACATTGTTGTTTGATTTTTATAATCACAGGCTTTTTCTTAAAAGTTGGATTTACGGTAATGATAGCTTCCCTCTCACTTGCTGTGGTATTTTTCGGGACAGTGATGATTACTTCACCATCACCGGACCCATATTTTTGAGATGATTTACACCAATCGACGGAAGATTCAATCCACCAACCCAAGTTCCCTGCAGAGATAATGAGTTTGATAGTTCCGCCATCAACTCCTAATGATTGCTCAGTATTTGGAGATACGGAAAAATCAGATGGAACAGGGTAGTATGCGCTATCGTTGTTGTCGCACGAAAGAGCAATAATACCAATCATTATGCATAATGAAAAATAAATTACGTTTTTCATAACTAAATTTTGTTTTGTAATTAAGTTAACAATATCTTATTTTTGCCATCCTGGATTTTGTTGCCATAGATTATCAGTAAGAGTCAGCATGCGCTCTTGTATCGGCAACAGGTAATCGCGGCCAACTTTAAAACCGAATCCATTAGGAAGCACTGTTTTATAAGGGTCAATATATCCCTGATCATTTATTTGAATGTTTGAGCCTATCTTCAATACTCCGTTATAATATCCACCAGGAGCATTTTGCTCTTGCAGTGTACTTCCTGTGTAAAGTGCGCCAAGTGGACGTTTCCCAACAATAAGTTCATCAGCTGCCGCCCAACGCATAATATCGTCGAAACGGAAGCCTTCACAAGCCAACTCTACTCTGCGCTCGCGCCGAACCACCTGAATATATTTATTCAGGTTATAAAATGGATATGCCGGATCGTTATTATATTCACGATCGAAGTCAACGCCGGGCATTCCCACGCGATCGCGCAATGGCTTTAGAGCAGCTTTGATGAGTTCCTGATTTCCTGCCCCGTCAAGTTCAGCTAATGCTTCAGCATAAGTTAAAAGCGCCTCTGCATAGCGATATTGAATTGCAGGCACCTGCGCTTTAAATTCACCCGTAACTGAAGCAGCATAAGTGGTATTATATTCATTAAATTTAAGTAACGAATATCCGGTTGTGTTTTGGTGGTATGTAGTGACATGTAATGGAGGAAAAGAGTACTTTAATCCATCGGGTTTTAGTTGAGTTCCAGACCAACAAACAGTTTGAGACAAACGAGGATCACGCAAATCGGGAGAAAGCTCTTTTCCATAAATTTTTTGTGCGTCGGAACGTTCTACTCCGGTGAAAATTTTTCCATCAACACTCAAATAATCGTCTATCAACGATTGAGAAATGCCAGTTTGTCCCCCGCCTTCGTTTATATAACGTGTGACACTATGCCCTATATTTTCAGCAGCATTATATTTTTTCCACCACAGAATTTCTTTGTTCGATGTCAAATCCAGATTAATGAACATATTTTGATATGGTTTTTCTCCCGATGAATGAATGTTCCATACACCACGGTCAATGACAGCTTTAGCGGCATCCCTTGCTTGTTCAAAATAACTTTTAATTTTGATGTCTGTAACTTCTTTGCTGTAAAACGGGTCAATTTTTGCTTTGTGGTATTTCTGCCATGTAGCTTCAAATAAAGCCACTTCAGATTTAAAGATTCTGGCTACATCACGATGAACGCGCATGCTAACATTACTGTTTACCTCTTTTAAAAATGAAATAGCCAAATCCAGATCATTCAAGATATGATCTATTATTACTAAACGTGATTCGCGTGGCTGACTTGCTTCATTCATATTCAATTCTTTACTCACCCAGGCTACATCTCCATAATTTTTTACCAGTTGAAAATAGTACCAAGCCCTGAAATAATAAGCTTCACCTATAAGATGTTTTTTTTCAGGTCCTTCTTCTTTATTATTATCAACATTAGCAAGAAAGAAATTGAGATTCCGGATGTAGTTGTATTGCGACAAAGTAGAAGCATCACTTAAGGTAGTCAATCCTGATAATCGAACATTAGGCGAGGCGTTCACCATATTATCGCTACGTTGATCTCCAAAGGCAATCCCAACGGCGCTTGCCAGTCCTCCAGGTTGTGTCTTTACGGCACTTTCATAAAACTGGTTAAGGTATTTTTCCATTTCTGAATTGCTACTAAGGGCATTTGTTGAGGAAAGTTCTCCTTCAGGGAATTTATCTAAATCAAAACATCCTGTTAGAATCAATGCTATCGTGACATACAGGAGAGATGTTATATATTGAATTTTTTTCATGTTAGTTAAAAATTAAGAATTAAACCCATTGAATATATTCTGTTCAGAGGATAATTTTTGCCTCCAGCACCAGAAACAAAAACTAATTCGGGATCAAAGAAGCCAATTATATCTGTAATAGTAAACAGGTTTTCTCCTGTTAAAAAAAGTGATACTTTATCCATATATACCTTTTGCAACCACGACTGAGGCAGTTCATAATTTATCGTTAAATTTTTCAGCCGGATATAGGATGCATTTTGTAAATAATAATCAGTAGGGGTGTTGATGGTTTTTGCATTAAATGTTCCATTATTACCAGCTCCCGAAATATATGGTTTTGTGAAATAGGCATTCGGATTATCTTCACGCCAATAGTCGAGATGTTCTTTAAATACTGTGACTTGTGCAAAGGGTCCTGCACCGGAAAAATAATTTGAACCTGCTGGATTGTAATCTCGTTTACCAACGCCTTGGAATAGTGCACTTAGGGATATGTTTTTGTAACGGATAAAACCATTGAGTGAAAATTGATAACGAGGTGTACTATTTCCAATAATAGTCATATCGCCCATATCATTTAGTGTGTTTGTTCCTCTGTTTATTGCATTGTCATCATTCAAATCAATGAATTTTAGATCGCCAGGTTCAAAGTTGCGTCCGGTAAGATATGAAGTATTAAGCAGATCATTATATGTGTCGGCTTCAGCTTGTGTTTGAATGATACCAGAAGCACGATAGCCCCATATTTCGCCAACCTTTCTTCCTTTGTACCAATTTTCTGCAGGATTAGTAAAGGTGGGGTTACGATATTCCAAAACTGTTGATTGGGCATCAGACACCATAGCACCCACCGAATAGTCGATGTCAGAACCAATTTTACCCCTGTAGTTTACTGTAAACTCCCATCCCCGACTGCGCATTACTGCATTATTAGTGTTTGGAACAGATGCCCCGAACATGTCTGCAACATCCTCGCTGGGACCCAGCATATCTCTCGTGATTCGTTCAAACAGATCAAAACTTCCTGTTAAACGGTTATTGAAAATTCCAAAATCAACTCCGCCATTTTTACTTTTCACTTTTTCCCATGTAACATTCGGGTCAGATGTTTCAGGCCCCCAGATGATCATATTACGTCCATCAGTGAAGTACCAATTTCCTTGTGCTGATGTATTCATTGTTTTGGAAAAAGTATAAAGTCTTGCTCCACTCTGGTTCCCTAATTCTCCATAGGATGCACGTAATTTCAAAGAACTCAGTACATGTTGGATAGGTTGCATAAACTTTTCATGTGCCATATTCCATCCTATCGATATGGAAGGAAACCAGCCCCACCGATTGGCTGTTAAGAATCGTGAAGAGCCATCGTAACGTCCATTCAATTCAAGCAGGTATTTTCCATCATAATCATAATTTATTCGTCCGAAGAATCCTCGTGTTGCCCATCCATTGCGGCTTTCACTTGGTGTTTTATCTCCTGTAGCTAAATTAATACCCGGATTTGTGGTGTTAATCAAGCCAACAACACGAGCTTGCAGCATTTGGAATTGATTATTCTCTTCCTGATAACCGCCCATAAGAATGAAATTATGATTTTTTGCCAATGTGAAATTATAATTGCTGTAGAGGTTTATGCTTTGATATTCAGAGGCAGCCATCGAACGCAGGAAAGAACTTGCGTCAGGAATACCTAATTCGGAACGTGTGTTTTGTTTGTATGAAGTGCCATCTATACCGATAAAAGTAGCTGGAGTAGCGAGAGCTTCGTAATCCGTAGTTCCTTTTTTATAAGTATATTCAAAAAAAACTTTCCATCTTTTGATGGGCTCTAATTCCAATCCTCCTGTAATTATGGAGTTTGTGTTCATTGTCTCTGTATATGTACCTGACTGAAGGTAAGGGACCTGTGAAAGTTCGGAAAAGTTCCCATTTAAATCATAAGGAGAAACGGTTGCTCTGAAACGTGCTAAACCGTGATAAAACATACTTTCATTGATTGCTCCCGTACCAAAAGGTGAATTTTGTTTTCCATTAGAATACTTGGTATTAAGTTTTAATTTCAGCCATTCGGTTAGTTGTGAAGTCAGACTGGAATTAAAATTATACTGTCTATAATTTATATCAGCATACCGTAATAATCCTTCTTCATCGTAATATCCTCCGGAGATATAATATTTAGCTATTTTATTTCCGCCTGTAAAACTGATGTTGTGGTTTTGTTTGAAAGCATAATTTTTATAGTGAAATTTAAACCAATCTGTACTTCCAACTCCTCTTGAATTGTTTTCGAAAATTGTACTCATACTATTATTAGAAGTTACACCAGGCCAACTGTTTATATTGGTTGGATTCTCGGCATATAGTTTAAGCACTTCTAATTGTTTTTCAGAGTATTGAGGAGTTACGCCTGCATTTCTGTTCCCATCATTGAAAAACTTAGCAAATTCATACCCATTAACCATTTTAGGTAAATTAAGAGCTGACGACCAACTTGCAGAACCTTGATACGAGACACGCATCTTGTCTTCTTCTCCTTTTTTGGTTGTTACCAAAATTACACCGTAAGCTGCTCGTGCCCCATAAATTGCAGCTGCTGCAGCGTCTTTTAAAACAGATATGCTGGCAATATCATTTGGGTTCACATCCGCGAGATTCATTTCTACTCCATCAACCAGTATATAAGGAGCATCGCTTCCACTTAAATTTCCTTGTCCGCGGATTTGAAGAGAGAAACTTTTCCCGGGAGTTCCTCCGGCATTTGGAATAGATGCTGTAAGCCCGGGAATTACACCCTGAAGACTTTGAGTTACATTCACAACAGGACGTTTTGTAAACTCTTCCCCATCAATCATTGCTACAGATCCTGTAAGATTTACTTTTTTCTGTGTTCCAAATCCTACAACCACTATTTCTTCCAATAATCCTGTGTCCTCATATAGTGTTACATTAATTACAGTTCTTCCGTTTAACGGGACACTTTGCGGTTTCATGCCGACATATGATATCATCAATGTGGCGTTTTCAGGGACATTGACGAGCGTATAGTTTCCATCAATATCGGTAACTGTACCATTTGTGGTATCGCCTTGAATTACAATTGTGGCGCTGATTACTGGCGTACCGTTGTTATACGTTACTTTTCCTGATATTTTTTTGCCTTGTTGTTGATGCAATGCAGCCCCCTGTTTACCATTTTCCCTTATTGTTACATTATCGGATCTTAGAAAAACCCGGTTATTCACGACTTTAAAATGGATGTCGGTCTCATCGAAAATTAGTTTGAGGATATTTTCGATCGTCTCATTACTAACATTGACAGATACTGCCGGAATTTCTGTATCCAGAATTTCTGTATCATAAGAAAATTCATATCCTGTTTGTTTATGAAGTTCTTCGATAACATTGGATAACAATGTGTTCTTTAGTGCTAATTTTACATTTACCGATTGCAAATGAACGGCACTCTCCGCCATACAGGGGAGTACAATGAACAAAGAGACGAAGCAAAAAATAATTGCTTTTAACAGATTTGCGTTAACGGCAAAGAGTTTGTTTGTCGTTAAGTGATTTAATTTCATATTCATACATTTTTTGTGTTTTAGTATTAGCTTTTAGGTGTTGTGTGATTAATCACATTTGGGTGGTTTTTGCTCTAAGTGATTTTCATGGGCGTCTTTTTATAATGCATTATTTAACAGTTTGTTCCGTTAAGAAAACCTCGTTCCCTTCAATTTTGTATTCAAGAGGAGTTAAGTACTTGATATTATTGAGTATATCAATCAGCGATTCTTCCTTGTTGATGATCAGTTTGAAGCGTCGTTCTGCTAATTTTGCAGATTGAATATTAATATTGATATGATAGATGTCTGCCAATTTATTCACAATCTCTCTTAGTGTGGTATTGTCATAGATAGTTTGATCTAAATGCCAGGCAGTTAATGTACTTGTATCTACAGATTTAACTACATATTGTTTGTTGCCGGAATTATAAAACAACTTTTCACCGGGATTCATCTGGTAAATATCGTTTCTGTTATTGTCTTGTAAAACAATTTTTCCCGAAACAAGTATTGCCTCCACATTTTTTTCTTTTTGATCAATTTTTAAATCAAAAGTAGTTCCTGTTACTTTTATATTGATGTGTTTACCGGTTATTGTAAAAGGATTGTTGACATCTTTTTTTATTTCAAAAAAACCTCGCCCTATCAGAGAGACTTCTCTATGTGTCGGAGAAAAAGAATGTGGTATATGTAATTCAGAGGCAGTACTCAACCAAACTGTACTTCCATCCGCAAATTGTACTTTTTTTACGGATTCATTTTCGGTTACACAAATGGTAGTATATTTCCCGGCCGACATTTGTTTCCATCCAAATATTGACAGTGAAACAAGCAATAGAACCAAAGCAGCATATTTAGAGATGTTTTTTAGGCGGCAAATGAGTGTTTTGTGATGGATTTTCGTTTTAATGCGCATCATTGCCTGAGCGGTTTCTGCTACTGTATTCCGCTGTGAATACTCGTTCAAAAGTCGCAACTTGCATATTTCCGAAAAAAGCAATTCGTTTTCGGGCGATAGAGAACGCCATTGCAATACGCGCTCTCTTTCTTCAACAGTGAGAGGGTGTGAAATATATTTGATCAATAATGAAAAATCGGAGTCCATGCCATTTATTAATGTTTTATTAAGCTAAACGGCCAATAAGAGAAAATTACTGAGTAAAATTAATTTTTTTTTTGCGAGCTTACTTTTTGCTAATTACGAATGGAGAAAATCTTTCAGATGAGATTCAAATATCGGTACTCGAAAACGGCTGAAATTGAAATAGATATATCTCATAATTATTTAGTCTTCAACAGTAAAATTTATATTGATAGTCTTAAGAAAATATTTTATAAACAGACGATTATATTTTTACAAAAAAACACCAAAAGCAGAAAGTCTGATGGCGAAAGATGCATGCGTAAGTATTTTAGAGTCAGATAAAGATGACTTTCAACGGTGCGCTGAGGAATTTGCAACTTTTCAGCTACTTCTTTCGGTTTATATCCTTCATAGTAAACAAGTTTAAAAACTTGTTGCCTAGTTTCAGGAAGTTGTTTGATCAGGGTATTTAGACTTTCTTCAAAGTCTTTGCTAAAAAGCTCTTGAATAGGCTGACAATTATTATCTATATAAAGCTGATATTCTTCTGCAAATTTCAGGAGTGTTTCCTGTTCCTGTTTCTCTAGTCGAGAGTTTTTTCTTATGTGATCTATACATCTCGTGTAGGTTGTCTGAAACAGATAAGAATAAAAATCTTCGCCAAAATGGAGCCTGTTTCGCTTCTCCCATACGTACATAAATACTTCCTGAGCGATGTCCTCCCCAATATTTCTATCGTTCAGTATTGTTGCAGCATACGCAACAACCCGAGGATAAAAATTACAAAACAGATTTTCAAACTGTAGAAGGGATATTGATTGAAGTTCCGTCATAAAACATCATGGTTATGATGTGCCAAAGATAGTCTATTATTTTAAAATACACGATTTGTTAAAAAAATATTGTACAATATGTTGCTGCGTATCAGGTGTTGCCATGTTTGCCTCATTTTATTGTATAAAAATACTATCATGTTTTTTACTATGTTTGAAAAACAAATCAGGCTGTTTGTTGAGCATGAAAGTATAATCATTTTTTCTTTTATTTTATCGAGTATTCTAAACATTGTGTAACTTTGCCAGAGAAAAAATTATGAAGATATTCATCACATCTCAAATCCGCCAGCTTGATCAATACACCATCGAGCGTGAACCAATAGTTTCTGTCGATTTGATGGAGCGTGCAGCAGATGCATTGCTTGATAAGTTGTTGGCGTTTTATCCGGAGTCTGATACCCGGTTTTGTCTGTTTGCCGGTCACGGCAACAACGGTGGTGATGCGCTGGCCCTTGCCCGTAAGCTGAAAGCCTTGCAATACGATGTGCAGGTGCATTCGTTTGCAGCCGGAAAATTGTCTGAAGATTGTGAAATCAATAAAAATCGGCTCCGGGAGATGTTCCCGCAGGTGTTAGTAGAGCACGATAATAAATTTGTTGCGCCAGAAATCGATCGGGATACGGTTATTATCGACGGATTGTTCGGTTCCGGATTGAGCCGTCCCCTTTCCGGCTTCTATGCCGAAGTGGTTGATTTTATCAATACAATCGAAAACACGGTAATCGCGATTGATGTTCCTTCGGGTTTGAATGCGGATACCTGTCACAACATGCATGAGCCGATAGTAAAGGCAAATTACACCTTCAGCCTTCAGTTTCCGAAATTAGCTTTTTTCTTCTTTGAAAATGAACGTTATACCGGTGAGTGGTCGGTGCTGGATATCGGATTGCATCCACAAAGTATAGAAGAAATGCCGACTGATTATCATTATCTTACACACGAAGAGGTGTCCGGATTGATTAAAAAACGTGGAAAGTTTACACACAAGGGCTCTTATGGACATTTAGCCTTGCTGGCCGGAAGCAAGGGCATGGCTGGTGCATCTATTTTGACAGCAAGGGCAGCACTTAGATCGGGAGTTGGTTTACTTACGGTTCATGGTCCCGAAAGTAACCGTTGTATTTTGCAGACAAATGCGCCGGAGGTTATTTACGAAACCGATCGTAATCCCGATTATATTTCGCAGTTTTACTATGCTGATAAATACGACGCATTGGCGATAGGACCGGGGATGGGCACCCAAAGTCCAACCGTCAAAATGATTCAGAATTTGTTGCCGGAATTACGGGTTCCCTGCGTACTTGATGCCGATGCACTCAATATTATTGCATCTCAGAAGAATCTGCTTGGCAATATCCCGGCAGGAAGTATCTTAACACCTCATCCAAAAGAATTTGAACGACTTTGGGGTATTAACGGGAATTCATATGATTGCCTGCAGAAAGCGCACGAAATGGCAGTCAACCATCAGCTTATTATTGTGTTGAAAGGTGCTTATACGAGAATCGTGATGCCTGATGGTAAGGTGTATTTCAATAGCACCGGTAACCCGGGCATGGCGACAGCCGGTTCAGGCGATGTGCTTACCGGTGTTCTGGGTGCGTTGCTGGCTCAGGGTTATGCCCCTGAGATTGCAGCAAAACTGGGAGTTTATCTACATGGATTGGCGGCTGATCTGGCATTGGAGACCGAATCGGAAGAATCGCTGATGGCAGGTGATATTATTGCTTCAATTGGTAAAGCTTTCAAATGTCTGAAAAAAAACGTAAAGTAAATGTACTGCACCTGAATCTTTTTTTGAATATTGCCTGGTTAACTGTGATACTGAATTAATCCTTCCATCGGACTTTGCAAAATTTGACTGATGAAGATATTTCTTTCAGAAGCCACTATTTCCAGTGTGTCCTTAAAATAATACGCCACGGAGCCCACAAATCCTACTTTCATTTCTGTGAGATCATATTGCATTACATTCCGGGTAAAGAAAGCGTCAAAATTGTCGAAAATTAAGTTGAAGATGGCAGGTTCTTCAATGTGTTTAGCCATAAAAGGAGCAAAAGAAGCCAAAAACTTGCTTGGAAAGGGATTTTTGTAAACAGCATCCATGACTTTTTCCTGGCTTAATTCATACTCATCAATCAACTTATCACAGAGCCATTCCGGTAATTGTTTTTTCATGCAATCGGCAATCAATAATTTACCCAGAACAGCTCCACTACCTTCATCTCCAAGAATAAACCCCAAAGGAGAAACATTTTTGATGATGTGTGTGCCATCATAATAGCACGAATTAGAACCGGTACCCAAAATACACGCAATTCCTTTCTCATGTTGGAAAAGTGCCCGTGCTCCACCCAGCAGGTCACTCTCAACTTCAATCTTCGCGTCAGGATAAAAGTATGATAAAGCCTCAGAAACAGTTTTTTTCTTTTCAGGAAATGCACACCCGGCTCCATAAAAAAATATTGCTTCAATGTTATACTGATGTGTTTTTGGAAGTAAAGAAGTGAGTATCAGTTCCTGAATTTCGCCGGTTGTTTGATAGAACGGATTTATTCCGGACGTTTCAATTTTTAAGATAAGCTCTTTATTTTCAGTTACATTCCAGGTGGTGTTGGATGAGCCACTATCGGCAATCAGTACCATATAATATAATTAATAAATTAAATGAAATTTTAAATTGTTTGCAAAGATAGTATTTTTTGTGTTTTCTGAATTTTAACAGCTGTCATATTCCAATTTTTCCGTACTTTTGGCAAATAAAAATTGAAACGAATGTTATGTTGCATGTTTTTTTTAAAAATGTTGTTCATTTTAGGATGTAAAACTTAAAAATTCACGATATGAAACGGCTGCTTATCATTTGTTCTATTTTATTTGTTGCTTTTTCTGTCCGGTCGCAGTACAACGATAATATTATCATTGAACAAATACTCAAATCAGATACCACGTCAACCGGACAAAGGATAGTTTATCCTCAGGTGGCGAATGCTGAGGTTACTATGGCGAAAATCACTTTTCCTCCGGGAAGTTCTACTGGCTGGCACAAACACGATATTCCGGTTTTTGCTTATGTAATGGAAGGTGAGCTGACTGTTGAACTGGAAAACGGCAAAACTCTGCAGTTTAAACAGGGTACTTCGTTTGCAGAAGTGCACGATACCTGGCACAACGGGAAAAACAACGGTACCGATAACTTAGTGTTGATAGCCATTTATATGGGTGAAAAAGGAAAAGCCCTTTCAAAATCAAAACAATAAATGAAGAGAATTATTTTAGGCCTGACTTGCTTGCTGATGATAACAACAGGTAAAGCCGGCGAAGAAACCAAAAGTTTGTATAGCGGAGGAATGTTGATATTACAGCCGGGTTTTACCATGGCAACAAACGAGCACCAAGATATTCGTGGCATGAGTTCTTCTATTGGGGGGATTTTGCGGATGTATTTTTGTGAGCATTTTACGGCAGGGGTTTATGGTGGGAGACAAAAAACGAGTTATACAACGAACGGTTCTGATAATTCTTATCTGAGCCTGGGATATGGCGGGCCTTTTATTGGTGTTACGCGCAAATCAGGAAAGTTCCGTTATACCGCTTCTGCGTTTGCCGGGATGGGTTCGTTTCGCAACCTACACATTGATAACCAGACCGACAGTTTCTTATCTGATGCTAATTTTTATAAAGCTGCAACAGTTGTATATTCTCCTATCATAAGCCTCGATTATGCCATTACCAAAAGAATTTATCTCACGGCGCAAACCCTTTGCCTGATGGGACAGTTTGAAAATAAATCTTTCTATAACCCAACTTTTCAGCTTGGAATTTTGTTTAGCAGGTAATAGCCTGATATCATAAAATCAGGTCTCCATCATAATTTGATATAAATAATAATGATGAAAGTAGCTGTATTCAACACAAAATCTTATGATCGGGAGTATTTAGACCGACACAATGAACAAGCCGGTCACCAATTGGTTTATTTTGAAGCTCCGCTTAACAATAATACAGTCAATCTCACGTTGGGATGCGATGGTGTATGCGTTTTTGTGAATGACATAATCGACAGGGAAACAATAAAGGGACTTGCTGAAAATGGCGTGAAAATTATTGCGTTACGGTGTGCCGGGTTTAACAATGTCGATCTGTCTGCTGCAAGTGAGTATAACATCAGGGTAGTAAGGGTTCCTGCCTATTCTCCGCAAGCAGTTGCTGAACATGCTGCTGCCCTCATTCTTACATTAAACAGGAAAACTCATAAAGCATATAATCGCGTAAGAGAAAATAATTTTTCACTTGAAAGACTTGTCGGTTTTAATTTATGTGGTAAAACAGTGGGAGTTATTGGAACAGGAAAAATTGGGGTGGCATTTTGTAAGATTATGCTGGGATTTGGTTGTACATTGTTTGCCAGTGATCTATATGAATCTGCTGAACTTAAACAACTCGGAGTTGTTTATTGTTCTTTTTCAGAAGTACTCAACGTTTCGAATATCATTTCCCTGCATTGCCCGTTGACTCCGGAAACATATCACCTGATAGATCAAAAAGCCATTGATCAGATGAAGGATGGCGTCATGGTTATCAATACCAGCAGAGGAGCGCTGATTAACACAAAAGATGCGATTTCGGCTTTGAAGAAGAAAAAGTTAGGCTATCTGGGAATAGATGTTTATGAGGAAGAGGAAAAATTGTTTTTCAATGATTTATCAGAAAGTATCATCCAGGATGATGAAATATCAAGACTGATGACTTTTCCTAATGTGCTTATCACCGCCCATCAGGCTTTCTTTACCAGAGAGGCCTTAGGTAAGATTGCTTTAACCACAATACAGAATTTGACTGATTTTGAGGAAGGTTTATTTTTGATAAATGAAATCAGACCAAAATCAGTATAAATAATTACAACATTATTATAAATTTCTAGAATTAACATTTGATGCACGTATGTTAAAAAAGCATATTATTTATTTTTGCTTTTTAGAGCTGATATCTTCCCTCCAACATACAATTTAAAAATCTTCTATCAGACTGTAAAATAAACTTTTATGCCATTCGAGTTTAACTGATTTATTTTAAATTGAATTGATATTCAGGTGTAATTTTTTAATTTATTCATTTGTTTTGTTGAAATTTGATTCTTACTTTTGGCAGTGTTGAGAATTGATATCTGCTAATAAAAGCATATACATTCAAAGGTAGTTTATAAACATTCAAAACAAAAAGTATGAAAGAAAAATTATTAACCTGGTCAGACGCAATTATTCCCTGGTTATT
This sequence comes from Paludibacter sp., assembly GCA_028703105.1. Taxonomy (GTDB): domain Bacteria; phylum Bacteroidota; class Bacteroidia; order Bacteroidales; family Paludibacteraceae; genus Paludibacter. Next base: position 37,535 of record JAQVNN010000014.1, read on the forward strand.
GTCACATGGAGTTAAAATTGTATTAATAGCTTTGATAGCCTATATTTTAAAAAAAATTATTCATGGTGTTATCGTGAAAGCAGTCAGGGTTGCTGTTAAAAGTGACCATTACCAGTCGAAAGAGGCCGAAGAAAAACGTGAAAACACCCTGATTAGTTTATTTATTGTTACATTGAAAACACTTATCGTATTGGTTGCCGGTATGATGATTTTAGAAGAACTAGGTATCGAAATTGGTCCGATGTTGGCAGCCGCGGGAATTGTCGGATTGGCATTTGGTTTTGGTGGTCAGTATTTGATACGAGATATCATTACCGGATTGTTTATCATCATGGAAAATCAGTATCGGATAGGAGATGTAGTTAATATTAATGGTATTGGCGGTTCGGTTGAAAACATCACATTAAGAAAAACAACCTTGCGCGACATGAATGGTACTGTACATCATATACCACATGGGGAGATTACAATCGTGTCGAATTTGACTAAAGATTTTTCACGTGTCAATATGAACCTGGGCATCTCGTACAGTTCTAATCTGGAAAATGTCATTGATGTTGTGAACAGGGTGGGAAATGAACTGGCAACAGATCCTCAGTTTAAAGATGCAATACTGAAACCGATTCAGTTTGTCAGGGTGGATGATTTTGCTGATTCATCAATTATTATAAAAATGGTGGGTGATACCAAAGTCCTCAAACAATGGGAAGTTGCCGGTGAATTTCGCAAACGCCTGAAAATTGCATTTGATAATGAAGGAATTGAAATCCCATTTCCACAACGAGTAGTGCATTATGCAAAGCCAAATGAAACTAAACTTCCTGTTGCAAAGGAAATAACTGCAGAATCAAAGAAAAAAATAACTATTTAATGGATCAAATTTATACGAAACATCAGGAAAAGATTTTAAAGAAAATTGAGGTTGAATCGGATATCAGTAAATGGAAAGACTGGAAGTGGCAGGTCAGAAATACTATCAGAAGTATTGAAGCTTTTGAATATATGACTGGCATAAGATTTTCAGAAGATGAAAAAGAGTCTTTAAAAATAACACAAGAAAAATTTCCACTTTCCATTACACCTTATTATTTGTCTTTAATAAAGAAAGATAATTACCAGCATGATCCGGTTTTTAAGCAATCATTTCTGGATAGCAGAGAATTGATTGTTTCATCGAGCGAAATGGGTGACCCACTTTCAGAAGATCACGATAGTCCTGTTCCGGGTATCACGCACCGATATCCGGATAGGGTATTGTTTTTGGTGAGTAATGTCTGTGCTATGTATTGTCGTCATTGTACCCGGAAAAGGAAAGTTGGAGATGAAGACTCGATTCCGGATAAAAGTCAGATACTTCAGGGTATTGAATATATTCGAAACACACCGCAGGTGAGGGATGTTTTGTTGTCGGGAGGCGATCCGTTTTTGTTATCAGATGAATATCTCGACTGGATTTTAACTGAATTGCGTTCTATTCCTCATGTACAGGTCATTAGGATAGGTACAAGAACTCCGGTCGTATTACCATATCGTATTACTGACGGGTTAGTTAACATGTTAAAAAAGCATCATCCGATTTGGATTAACACCCATTTTAATCACCCAAGAGAAGTTACAGCATCCGCAAGAGAAGCCCTTGCCAAATTAGCTGATGCCGGAATACCACTAGGTAA
>JAQVNN010000074.1 GCA_028703105.1 Paludibacter sp.
CCACAAAACAACCAAGTTTGTATTGAATCTTTCTCAACTGTGCTTTGTTCTGCCTTTATCCGGTAGATCTACTCATCGTAAAATCGACATCAACATCAGCTTTTTTGTTTATATTAATTGGTTACGAAAGTGTGTTACACTGTTGTCGTGACATATTTTTTACAATAAGATGAAATCATTTTTTATCGGAAATAAAGAAATACAGCTTCCCATTATCCAAGGCGGCATGGGTGTCGGCATATCACTTTCGGGACTGGCATCTGCTGTGGCAAATGAAGGTGGAATTGGAGTAATATCCTGCGCTGGAATAGGACTTCTATACAAGAAAACTCCCGGAGATTATCTAAAAAACTGCATTGATGGACTTCAGGAAGAAATTCAGAAAGCACGTAAAAAAAGCAAAGGTTTTATTGGAGTGAATATTATGGTTGCTTTGACAAATTTTGGGGACATGGTGCGTACATCTATATCTGAAAAAGCAGATGCAATTTTTGCAGGAGCAGGCCTACCACTCGATTTACCTTCCTATTTAACAAGCGACAGCAAAACATTGCTTATTCCAATCGTATCATCGGCAAGAGCAGCAAAAGTCATCTGCGAAAAATGGGAATCAAACTACAACTACTTACCCGATGCTATTGTAGTGGAAGGCCCAAAAGCCGGTGGACACCTGGGATTTAAAAAGCAGCAAATTGAGGATGAAAGTTTTGCTTTAGAGCAATTAATTCCGGAAGTGGTGGCAATAGCTGCACAATACGCAAATAAAAAAATAATTCCGGTAATTGCTGCCGGAGGTATCACAACAGGTGAAGATATTCATCGGTTCATAAAACTTGGTGCTGCGGGAGTGCAGCTGGGCAGTGTCTTTGTCTGTACACACGAATGTGATGCCGCAGATGCTTTTAAACAAGTTTACATCAAATCTGCTCAACAAGATTTGATGATAATCCAAAGTCCGGTTGGCATGCCCGGACGAGCTTTCGGAGGAATATTTATAAACAGGGTAAATGATGGCTTTGAAAAACCAAAAAGTTGTCCCTACCACTGCATCAAAACCTGTGATTATTCGAAAAGTCCTTACTGTATCATCAAGGCTTTGTATAACGTTTCAAAAGGCAGGATGGACAAAGGTTATGTTTTTGCAGGAGCCAATGCATATCTCGCGGATAAAATCATCAGTGTAAAAGAACTCATTTCAAGATTAAAAGATGAGTTTGATATTGCACAACTAAAATTAAATACAATCAAATCATAAATTTGTGGCCATAATTCAACAATACGTTGATTTATAGCGTTATACAATTTATATTTTTCACTTAAAAGGTTATTAATAAACCGATTCATTTATGACATTTCAAGAATTAAATATCACAGAGCCGATACTAAAGGCGTTAGCAAATAAAAAATACAAAACACCTACTCCTATTCAGGAACAAGCTATATCTGTAGCACTCACTGGCAAAGATTTGCTGGGTATTGCCCAAACGGGTACAGGTAAAACCGCTGCATTTGCGATTCCCATCATCCAGCGACTTGACAAACCTCAGCTTACGAACAGAAAGCGGGAGATCAGAGCGTTGATTTTAACACCAACCAGAGAACTAGCAATCCAAATTGACGAATGTTTTACTGACTATGCCAAATACACCAGGTTACAAAACACCGTGATTTTTGGGGGAGTAAATCAACGTCCTCAAGTAGATGAATTGAAAAGGGGAACTGATATTCTGATTGCTACTCCGGGACGATTGATTGACCTTATCGGCCAGAAACATATCAATCTTGATCATGTTTGCCATTTTGTCCTGGATGAAGCAGATCGCATGCTCGACATGGGATTTATCCATGACATTAAACGTCTATTGCCATTGCTACCCAAACAAAGACAAACGCTTTGTTTCTCGGCAACAATGCCTGCTGAAATTGCAAATTTATCCAAATCAATTTTGTACAATCCCGTAAAGATAGAAGTTGCACCAGTATCGTCTGTTGTTGATACAATTGATCAACGTTTATATTTAGTAGAAAAACCACATAAAAGCGAGTTGCTTATTTCGCTTTTGAAACAAGATGAAGATAAATCCGTACTCGTTTTTTCACGCACTAAACATGGAGCTGACAAAATAGTCAGGATTCTGAATAAAAAAGGTATTAATTGTGAGGCTATACACGGCAACAAAACCCAGGGAGCAAGACAACGTGTTCTCACAAATTTCAAATTACGAAAGACCCGCGTAATCATCGCCACAGACATTGCTGCGAGAGGAATTGATATCGTCAACCTGGAAATGGTTATAAACTATGACCTGCCGGATGTGGCAGAAACTTATGTTCATCGCATTGGGCGAACCGGACGTGCGGGGAATAATGGAACTGCTCTTACATTTTGCTCTAAGGACGAATCATTAATGATTAAAGACATACAAAAACTAACGGGTAAAAAATTAAACCAAATGCCACTACCAGCATAAAGAATTAAAAATTATATATTAATGGCAATTTCGTACAATAAAAAAGAATTAGAAAAGAAAAAACAAAGTAAAAAACTTGAAAAGCTGAAACGCAAAGAAGAACGCAAATCTACTGGCAGCAGCACTTCATTTGATGACATGATCGCTTATGTAGATGAAAACGGAAACATAACCACTACACCTCCCGATCCACAAAAAAAGCAAAAAGTAGATCTGGCTGATATTTCAGTTTCGACTCCTAAAAAAGAGGAACAGGAGGAAACAACCCTGAAAGGAAGAGTGGAGCATTTTAATACAGATAAAGGCTATGGCTTTATCAAGGACATCAGCAGTACTGATAAGTATTTCTTTCATATCAGCAATGCTCCGGTGAGTATCGCGGAAGGGAATATCGTCACATTTGAAACTGAACGTGGACAGAAAGGTATGAACGCGATCAATATTATACAAGTAAAAGATGAATAATCAATATTTCACAATTTAAAAAACAAAAAAATGAACATTTATGTATCTAATTTAAGCTACGGAACAAGTGCTGATAGCTTACAGAATTTATTCGCTAATTATGGAGAAGTGTCTTCAGCCAATGTTATCACCGACAGGGAAACGGGAAGATCAAGAGGCTTCGGCTTTGTTGAAATGCCAAATGATGCTGAAGGTCAAAAAGCCATCGACGAATTGAATAACACGGATTTTGAAGGAAAAACCATCACGGTCAACGTTGCCCGCCCGAAAGCCGACAGAAGCGATTACAACAATCGTGGAGGTAATGGTGGCGGATACAACAGAAGAAGGTATTAATTCTGAATATCTTGAAATAGACAAACATATACTGCGATAAATGGCGTAAATCTGTGGCAATCACACGATTTACGCCATTTTTACATTTAGAAACACACAGGACTTACTCGTAAATTTTACTAACGCTGTTGTATTGTGAATTTTTATTCATACATCAACTTTTCGATATCTTCTTTTATTTTTTTATTCTTTCGAACAGGATGAAGCGCTTTATAAACTACCGGAACGACAACCAGGGTCAAGAAAGTCGATACAGTCATTCCTCCGATAATCACCCACGCCATACCATTTCGCAGCTCAGCTCCGGAACCTTTTGAAAGGGCGACGGGAAGCATCCCGATAATGGTGGACAAGGCTGTCATTAAAATAGGGCGTGTACGAATCCGCACTGCCTGTACCAGCGCTTCATCTATGTTTTTGCCTTGTGCAAGTGCATCGTTGGCAAAGTCAACCAGTAGGATGGCATTCTTGGCAACCAATCCGATGAGCATTACCAACCCGAGCATAGCATATATACTCATGGCGGTGTTGGTGAGCGCCAACGCGAGAAATGCCCCGACAACAGAGAATGGAATGGAAAACATCACAACGAAAGGATCAGTCCAGTTGTTATACAACACCACCATCGACAAATAAATCAGCAAAAGCGAAAGTGTCAGCGCAGTAGCGAGTACGCTCATCGAGTCGCTCATTTTTTTCATATCGCCGGTTACTTCGATGCGGAGACCTTTGGGCTTGTACATTTTATCTATCTTACTGAAAAACTGTTTTGATATAGCGCCTGCCGGAACTCCGAACGCTTGCGAACGAAGTGTTACGGAACTGTTTCTGTCGAAACGTTCTAAGCGATTCGGTCCCGTTCCAAGAGAAATATCAGCAAATTGAGCGAGTTTCACATTTTCGCCTCGGCTGTTGATAAATGTGAGGTTAGCCACATCGTCGGTTTGTTCACGGAAAGCTTTATCGGCACGGATAAAAATGTCGTACTCATAATTTTCTTCGGAATATTTTAACTGATTGTTTCCCTGAAAATTCATTTGCATCGTCATTCCTATGTTATCAAGCGTAAGACCAAGTCCAGACATCTTGTCACGATCAACCATAACGGTAATTTCAGGCGTTGCATTTTCCACCGACAGCTCCTGCTGCATCACTCCGGGAATGGAGCCAAGCGTATCCAGTGCTTGTGCTGCAAAACGCATGACTGAATCAGCATTAGTTCCAGTGATGATGTATTCGACTGCCGCTTTCGATGCCGTTCCTGTCAGACTAACACTGAATATATTCACTTTTGCATTTACAAGATAATCCTGAAGTGGTTTGCGAATACGTGTGATATAGTTTTCTGTGCTTTCTTTTTGTTTTTTCAATTTGACATCCAGCTCAGCAAGATAAGGCATACCTTTCGAACTTTGCGTATTGTCGCTCGTGAGTCCGACCATCGTTACAACTTTGTCTGTTTCAGGCTTTGTAAGAAACCAGTTTTCAGCACGTTGTACCAGTTTATTCGACTCTTCCATCGAAATATCTTTCGGCATCTCAAGTTGTACAATAAATTCATGCCGATCAATATAGGGTTGAAATTCAAAATTGATAAATCCAAGCGGGAACAAAGTCAATACCACAATCAATAATACCAGCACGATGGCACCTATCCAATATTTATGTCCCAATCCCCATTCCAAAACTACGGAAATCCAGTTACTAAATGATTTAATTGCCTTTTCGAAACCTTTCAGCGTTTTTTCAAACAGGTTCTTCCCAGTCATCTCCCGGATATTTCCGAAACGGGATGTCAACATCGGAACCAATGTCAGCGCTGCCAATAAACTAAAGAGAATGGAGATAACGATAACGGCGCAAAATTGCCGTAAAATGTCTGAAACAAGCGAGTTCGTGAAAATAATGGGTAAAAACACAACGACAAGCACGATGGTAACAGAAATTACAGTATATCCGATTTCATTCATGGCATCAAAAGTCGCCTTTACCCGGTTTTTCCCCATCTCTATGTGGCGATACACGTTTTCGACGACCACGATTGCATCATCTACCAATACGCCAATTACCAGGGACAAAGCGAGCAGCGACATCAGATTGAGCGTGAAATTAAACAATTTCATCCCGATAAATGTAGCAATCAGGGAGACCGGAACCACCACCATTACAATGAGAGCATCGCGTAAATTGTGCAAAAACAGTAGAATAACCAACGCAACCAACAGAATGGCAAGTAATAAATCCGTCAACACCGAGTTAATAGACTGGTGCGTAAACGTGGTGCTATTTTGTGCAACTTCAATCTTCAGGCCTACAGCAGAATAAGTATCTTCCAGTTGGCTGATTGTTTTCATCACCTGGTTACTGACATTAATCGCATTAGCATCTGATTGTTTCAGCATATTAATCAAGATGGCATCTTTACTGTTGATCCGGCCAAGTTTTACAGGATCTTTCACCGTTTCCGACACATCTGCCACTTCACCGAGACGAATTTGCGCACCTGTAGGTGTAGTATTAATCACGAGTCTGCGAAGCTCATCCATGTTTTTCAGCTTGCCGGATAGCCGGATAGCCGTTTGCGATTCACTTCCATGCAGGTAACCAGATGGAAAATCAAGGTTAGCTGACCGGATAGCGCCTTGTATCATGAGGGGTGTCAGTCCTAAAGTTTTCATTTTTCCCTCGTTGAGATTAATTTGAATCTCTCGCCGCGTACCGCCCACAAGCGATATTTTTGCCGCACCCCTGACACGTGAAAGTTCAGGAACAACCCGTTTATCAATTAAATCATAAAAATCGGTCGGTTCCATATTAGCTGTTGCTGAAAGAATCAGGATTGGTTTCTCATCGACAGATATCTTTGAAATAGTAGGTGAGAGAATGTCGCGTGGAAGTTCAGCACGCTTGGCATCAAGCAGGTTTTGCGCCTCCGTAATGGCTTTATCGATGTCTGTTCCGTAGGTAAAGGAAATGATCAACATCGACATGCCTTCAAATGAATACGATTGCAGTTGATCAATTCCTTCCATACTCGAGAGCGCGTCTTCTGCTTTTCGTGTCAGCGAATTTTCCACTTCACTTGGTAATGCACCGGGATAAATAATCTGTACATTAAGCACGGGAGGCGTAAATTTCGGCATCAATTCGGCACTTAAACCTTTGTAGCTTAAATAACCCAGGATCGTTAACACCAAGAACAACACGATAACGTATATTGGGCGTTTTATGGATAGTTCGGTAATTTTCATTTTTTTTGAATGCCTTCGTTTGATATCTTGATTATCATTGTATATCTTTTACTTTCGCGCCATCAGAAATATTAATCAAACCAGCGACCACAATGCTGTCGCCTGGCTGCAGGCCTTGCACGATTTCAATCCATTTTCCCCGCATACTCCCGGTAATCACCTTTTGCTTTTTAGCGATACCATTTTTAACGACAAACACATCCGCTTGCTGCACACTTCCACTGATGGCACTCCTGGAAATCAATATGCCGTTTTTTTCGGTATCTGAACCGAATGAAACGTTGACATACATACCGGATTTCAATTCATTTTTATTATTCATCATGGTAATCTTTACCGGGAAATTGAGCGAGCGGTCGGCTTTTTCACCGATGAAAGTAATTTTTCCGGTGAAGGTCTCACCCGGGAAGGTTTCGCAGCGAACTTCCACCAACTGCCCTTTGCTGATACTCAGCACTTGTTTTTCAGTAACATAACACATTACCCTGAGCTGTGAATCGTCGATGATGTCGAATAGCTTTGCTCCTGGATTAACAAAGCTTCCCACTTCCACATAGCGTTTGTAAACTGTGCCCGATACGGGAGCCTTAATCGAAGCGTCGGCAAGACGCCGTTTGCTGCTGATATAACGGCTTTCAGCGGCAATCATTTGGGTACGGATGTTGTCTAATTGCTGGTCACTTACTCCGTCCATTGTATTGGCCTTTTCAAATCGTTCGTAATCTTTTTTAATCGCGTAATAAGCTGCTTCGTTACTTTTAAAATCAGCGAGGAGCATTTCATTATCAAGCTGAATCAGCACTTGTCCTTTTCTGACAGGACTTCCTTCATCAGCATAGATGTTCACAATACGCCCGGCGGCATCCGACAGAAAAGATAAGTCACGCGCAGCTTCCAATAAGCCGTTCGAGGAAAATCCGATAGTATAAGCACTATCTTTAATTACTTCCATTTTTACTGCAACAGCGGCGGAAGAGTCGGCGACCATGCCTGTTTTTTGTGCAGTTGTTCTTTTGTTGAATATCAATATCACTACAATGACAGCGACAATCGCACAGGTTGACAAGATATAAATTATTTTTTTCATCTTTAAATCATTTATTTAATTATCAAATGAAATCATGGAAATTTCATTTTTTATTGTTGTTGATGATTCAGTATTATAAAAACCTCACACTATTTTATTGCCCGTTCATTAAATCGCGAATATTTCCACTGGCTTTTTTTAATTCGATGTAAGCTTTCATGTAATCATTCAGCGCATTGGTATAGCTCAACTGCGCCTGCACAAGCGATTGAGAGGCATTGAGAATATCCGACATCGATGATATTCCGAGTGAATAATTATGCTCGGCAACTTTCAGGACTTCTTCAGCCAGTGCTTGATTGTCGCGTTGCAAAACGATGGTCCGGCGAGTATCCTCAAGTTTCATCCTGGCATTCAAATAGGCCATGCTAAGTGATTGTTGCAGGCTTGCAGCATCTACCTGAGTTTTCAGTACTTCAATCGTATTCCCCTGAATTTTGGCCTTCCTGGAAAAACCGCCGAAGATGGGCACTTTCAAGCTCAGGCCTATCATCGACGTAGGATACCAATAATTGGTAGGACCGGTAAAAAATTCATCGCTAACGCCGTTGTATTGATAGTTGAGCATCAATGACAATACAGGTAAATTTTCATATATTGCTGATTTCTTCTGCAACTTTGCCATATTTAATTTTTCCATAAGCAATTGATATGCTGTCTGAGCTTGTAACGAAAAAGGAGCGTCATCGCAGTTTTTCACCTTTTCTTCAAAATACGATAAATTGATTGGTTCTACTTCGAGGAGTTCAGTAACTTGATAACCCATCTGAAGTTTAAGCAGATTTTTTTGCACCTCCGCCACATTTTGAATGGCGTATTTTTGTGTCATCAAATTTACCTGATTCACTTTCAACCGATCTACATCTATTTTTTTTACCAGTCCGTTGGCATAATTAATTTCCATTATTTTCACCATCCCGGTTACCATATCGATGGTTTTTCCCATTTGCAGGATAGCATATTCGGTGGCCTGGATACCATAAAAAAGTGTCGCGGTTTGATTGATAACATCTTCTTCGGTCGATTCTGCTCCCAAAACGGCCATCTTTTCAGCTGTCTTAGCAACTTCAAGGGTATTAAACAACGAAAAGTTTAACAATTGCTGATTAAGCGCCACCCCCATGTTTGCCGAAAAAGTTGTTCCCATTTGTATGGTCATATACTTTGGTGCGTCCGGATCCTGCGCTTGTGGTGGCAACATATTATTAATAAAATTAGGCATAACGAATACGGCCTTTTTCAGGTTGTCGTTAAGTCCGGCTGATCCGTTAATTTGCGGCATAAGCGCACCTAATACTTCCTTGCGTACTTCAGCTGCTTTTTCTTTGTCGAATTTTTGTTTTTCCAGATTCCGGTTGTTTTTTAAAGCAAATTCGAGGCAATCATGTAATGAATACCTGTCCTGAGACAACACATTTGGCATGCACAACAAGAAAAAACAGCCGGTTATACACAATATTTTAAATTGAGTTTTCATACTCTTACAATTTTTATGTTGATTAATGCATTTATTTTAAACCATATAAGCTGCATATAAGCCACTCACTACTCCATAAACCCTTAAACTAACCACTATCAACTATAAAAATTCCATTCCTTTTTCAGAAACAAGTGCACGCAGGTTGAATTCGATTATGTCATTAAAATAAGATTGTGAAAGCATTATATTGTTATTGATGATATTGTTGATATAAAATCCAAAAATTGAATATGCAAGTTGCCGACTGATGAAATCTGTATCCAAATCCCCGCGATAAAATCCCTCGTCGATTCCTTGTTTAAGATTTGCTTCTATCTTGTGCTGGAACAGTTTAGAACCAATGAGATGTTCCGACATTGCCTGATTAGGATCCAGGTGCATTATATCGAAGAAAAAAACAGGACTTAGTTCTGTAAAATAATCTGTTATTCGCACGAATCCGATCCGCAGGTTTTCTATTGCCGAATTAGTGCGGTCATCAAGCCCACTGATGGCTTCTTGAAAATCAACAGAAATAGATTGTATGCAATCTTTAAGCAACTCATCTTTTGAAGCAAAGTGATTGTAAAGCGTCTTTTTCGTGATACCCATTTTCGAGGCTACTTCTTCAAGCGACAAACGCAAACCATATTGTTTAAATACTGAAATGGCTTTACCGGTGTATTTTCTTTTAAATTTGTTGACTTTCATATTTTCTCTGTTTCGAGATTTAATTTTCACCTACTTAATTTAATTAAACAACACAAAGTTACACTATTTATATTTAAAAAGTATAATAAATATAATATTTAACACTAATTTAACATTAACTCATCATAATAATCAGTGTGATTTTTTGCTATATGGAAATCATTTTCTCCGATAACATCAATGCCACCAAAAGTTCATTCTGCAATTTTTTGTCTTATTTTCCTAAGAATAAACTTCCATTACAATAATATCCTTCTTCAAAAACAAAAAATTGTAAAAAACAACGATTAAAATCCAAAATAGAATCTGTATTTTTGTGCAGCATAACAATGTATAATCATCCGTTAAGCTCATCAAATAATCTATACATGAAAAAACACCTTTTCTTTCTGACTTTAACCATCAGTTTTTTTGTCTCTTCACAAGACTTAATCACATTCAAAAACGGAACCCGGCTTGAATGCGAAATTATCAAGTCTGACAGCATAAATGTACATTACCGGTTCAACAAAAACGACAGAGCTATTGAAACCTTCACATCTCTGAATGACATCAGTGCTTATGAATAT
>JAQVNN010000151.1 GCA_028703105.1 Paludibacter sp.
AACATGGAAACCGACAAGGTAGCGGCGGACATACCTTCGCCGAAAGCCGGTAAGATTCTCCGTATCTTCGGTAATGTGGGCGATGTGATTCATGTGGGTAAACCACTCGTTGAGCTCGAATTGGCCAATGGTGAATCTGTGCTGGATGATTCGGGAGAAAACGCCTCTTCAGATGAAGGTGCTGCCGGCGTTGTGGGTACCATGGAAATGGCGGATGCAAATGCCGTTCTGCCCCCGAGCGATGAGGCTTATTCCGCTGCAGAGCTTGTAAGATCATCGCCGAAGGCTTTTGCGACTCCGCATGTGAGGGCGCTGGCCAAAGAACTGGACATCGACATCAACCTGGTCAATGGAACCGGACAAGGTGGTCGGGTGACCAAAGAAGATATTGAGCAGTACGTGGCGAAGCAAAGTCCGGTTGAGAAAGCCTTCTTTGCACAGGTGTACGAACAGGAAGATGTAACTTACGAACCGTTGACGCAGATTCGCAAGACCATCGCACGCAATATGATTAATTCGAAGCACAATGCTGCGCATGTTACGGTACTCGAGGAAATAGAAGTGTCGGAGTTGATTGCTATTCGCGAAAAATATAAACAACCATTTGCCGAGCGGGGAGCGAAACTGACATACTTGCCTTTCATCGTGAAAGCAGCGGTTCAGGCCTTGAAAAAGCATCGTATCATGAACTCGCAGATGGATATGGAGCACAACCGGATGATTTACAAGAACCGGTATAATATTGGTATCGCCATGGATACGCCGGAAGGTTTGGTGGTACCGGTGATACAGGATGCCGACCGGTTGAGTATCTTCGAAATCAGTCAGAAAATTACCGAGTTTACCGTTAAGGCGCAGGAAAGAAAACTGACTATCGACGATATGAAAGACGGTACTTTTACCATTACCAATTTCGGTGCAATCAGTGGAATATATGGAACACCGGTTATCAATTATCCACAAGCAGGAATCCTGGGTGTGGGGCGCATTGTGAAACAGCCGGTGGTCAAAGACGATCAGATTGTTATCGGTTACGTGTTAGGTTTATCGCTTACTGTTGACCATCGTATTGTCGATGGTGGCGATACTGCCCGCTTTGTAAGGCAGGTGATGGATCATTTGTCAGATCCTGTTTCTTTGCTGATGGAGTAATATTAAAATTGAGATAACATGCACAGGGACATTGCAGACATCAGAATCAATTATTCCAAACAAAGCCTGGATGAAAAAGATGCTGAAAGGAATGCTTTCGATATGTTCGAGCGTTGGTGGAATGAAGCGGTGGACTCGGAAATTTCCGAGGTCAACGCCATGACATTGGCTACGGTCAATAATGGGATTCCCAATGCCCGTGTCGTGTTGCTCAAGGCTTTCGATGCCCGTGGATTTGTGTTTTTTACGAACTACAACAGTCAAAAAGGAACTGAGTTGAAAGAAAATCCGAATGTATGTCTGGTCTTTTTCTGGAAAGAGATGGAAAGACAAATACGCATCACCGGAGTTGCCGAAAAGACAACGATACAGGAAAGCATCGACTATTTCAACAGTCGGCCCGACGAACATAAATTAGGCGCCTGGGCTTCGGCGCAAAGTCTGGTCGTTGCCGGGAAAGGTTTTTTGAAAGAAACCTTTGATTATTATGCCGAACGATTTAAAAGAGGCGCCATTCCCAAACCACCACACTGGGGCGGATATCGGGTGAAACCAACTTCTATCGAATTCTGGCAGGGGCGTCCGAATCGCTTACATGATCGGTTGCTGTATACCCTACAACAGGGTGGGGAGTGGAAGATTGAGCGGTTGCAGCCGTGACAGGCCACTGAACTTGATTCTTACGAACAACTTCAGTGAGAAGACCCAGAACCTCCCGCTCCCCAAACTTGATTCTCCCAAGCAACTTCATTGGAATTTTATTATATTTGCACAACACTTTTCAGAAACAAGTATGAAGAAACTCGTTGTTTTAACCGGCGCCGGCATGTCGGCCGAAAGTGGCATCTCTACTTTCCGGGATTCGGGAGGATTGTGGGAACAATACAGGGTAGAAGATGTTGCCACACCTGAAGGCTTTCACGCAAATCCACAATTGGTACATCATTTTTACAATTTGCGCAGGAAACAGTTGCTCGAAGCCAAACCCAATATGGGACATTATGGATTAGTAGAATTAGAAAAAGGTTTTGATGTCAGCATCATTACCCAGAACGTGGACAACCTGCATGAAAGAGCGGGAAGTTTGCACGTGTTGCATTTGCACGGGGAATTGATGAAAATGCGATCGACCGGTCCGGGACAAGAGGTTTACGATGTTACGCCCGATAAGGTGGAGTTTGCCCCCGGTGATTTATGTCCGAAAGGTTATCCCCTGCGACCACATATTGTCTGGTTTGGCGAAATGGTACCGGAATATGAGCATGCGGCACGGATTGTTGAAACAGCTGATATTCTGCTGATTGTTGGAACCTCAATGCAGGTTTATCCGGCAGCCGGTTTATTGCACGATGCCCCGGCTGATGTGCCTGTTTATCTGATTGATCC
>JAQVNN010000075.1 GCA_028703105.1 Paludibacter sp.
TCTGCTCAATATGAGCCGGTTGAAGTGCGTATGTTTAAAAAATCACATGACAGATTTTTAATTATAGATCAGGATGTGGTATATCATATAGGTGCCTCGTTGAAAGACCTGGCAAAGAAATGGTTTGCATTTTCAAAAATTAAGTTAGATGCAAACGTATTAATCAGTAAAATAAACAAATAGAAATGGAATCAAAAAGACAAGAGAAAATAGCCCGGATGCTTCAAAAGGAGTTGGGAGAAATATTTATGCTTTATGCAAAAAAGTTACATGGAACGCTCATCAGTGTTACGCGCGTTAAGGTAAGTCCGGATTTGAGTGTAACCCACATCAGTCTGAGTATATTCCCGGGCGATAAAACTTCAGAGGTTCTGGAACAGGTGAAACAGGACACTAAATCGATTCGTTTCGATTTGGGCAAAAGAGTTAGCAACCTGAGGATTATTCCTGAGTTGAATTTCCACCTGGATGATTCCCTCGATTATCTTGAAAATATTGATCGGTTGCTGAAGAGTGATCCTCCATCCCCTGTATCAGAAGAAGAAAATTGAAAGAAAAAGCTAACATAGCAGTTCGCGCAGGCCGGTTGAAATTTGCTTTCAGCATAGCAAGCCGTTATCTTTTTTCGAAGAAGTCCCATAATGCTATCAATGTCATTTCCGGAATCTCTTCGGTGGGTGTAGCTGTCGGAACCATGGCGCTTGTTTTTGTTTTGTCCATTTTCAATGGCTTCGAATTGCTTTTTTCTGATTTGTTTTCAGCATTCGATCCGGAGCTGAAAATTACGCTGAATGAGGGGAAACAATTCAAGGCAGACTCCCCGGAATTTGAGGCAGTCAGAAAACATCAGGCAGTAGCGGTTTTTACCGAAGTGATCGAAGAAAACGCTTTGCTGAGATTCAAGGAAAAGCAAATGCCGGCCATGATTAAGGGAGTTTCTGAAGATTTTAAACAAATGACCCGTATCGACAGCATCATGTTCGATGGCGAATTTATTCTGTTTGATGGAGCTTTTGAGCGATCGGTGGCAGGAGCAGGAATCGCAGCAACACTTGGGTTAGGTGCACATTTCATAGACCCATTGTATATTTATGCCCCCAAACGAACATCCCGTATTAATCTGTTGCGACCGGAACAGAGTTTTAATCAGTCGGCAACTTTTCTTTCCGGCGTGTTTTCCGTACAGCAAAGTGAATACGACAATCAATATGTGTTGGTTTCGTTGAATCTGGCGCGTGAACTCTTTGAATATGAGGATGCAGAAGTGACGGCAGTTGAACTGAAACTGACTCCCAGTACTGATGGGAAAAAGATTCAGAAGGAAATCAAACAAATACTGGGAGATGATTTCTCAGTGAAAAACAGGTATGAACAGCAGGAAAGCTATTTTAAAATCATGAAGATTGAAAAATGGATTACCTTTCTAATCCTGAGTTTTATCCTGTTGATAGCCAGTTTCAATATCATTGGTTCGCTGTCGATGCTGATAATCGATAAAAAAGAAGACATCATCACCCTGCGTAATTTGGGGGCAGATAACCGGCTTATTAAACAAATTTTCTTATTGGAAGGCTGGATGATCTCGTTGGTGGGGGCGGTTGCCGGAGTCATTATAGGTACAAGCTTTTCGCTTTTACAGGAAAAAATAGGTTTTATCAAACTGGGTGCCGGTTTTATTGTCGAGAACTATCCTTCGGTTACACAATTTTCCGATGTTTTTTTAGTTTTAATAACCGTACTGGTGATTGGTTTTATTGCCGCCTGGTACCCGGTCAGATACATTAAACCCGATATCAATCAAACAGAATAGTGCAAAAGCAGGTTTATTTTTACATATTGTGCATCAGTCTTCTTTTTCAGTCCTGTGAAAGACGGGAGATTCTTGAATACAGATATGAAGAAAATCCGCAATACTCTTGGGGTGAGGTATATTTTTGGGGAGCAGATTATGCAAATTATGGTTTAGAGAATAATGTATTAAGCCTGGTTGCATTTACTGATTCTCTTTCATTAGATAGTAAGAGTGTTTTTCAGGGTTTTGGTCAATATTTATTTCTTGAAGATATTTTTATATCACCGGGAGATATTTTTATATCACCGGGAGATACTTTGTTTCCTTCGGGTATTTATAAAGTCTCTGACTCGGGAGACCCCCTGACTATAGCGCCGGGTGAACTTTTTGAAGAGGATGGTGTGAAATCTGATCTTGGAGCTTACATCTATTTTATAGAGAAAAATGAACATTTTACGACCAGAAAATTCATTGTTGATGGAAGCATGATTGTAAGTTATACGGAAAACTCCATTTATTTTGATTTTGATTTTATCTTGAATGACGATACGAAGTTAAAAGGTCGGTTTGAAACAAATGAACTAGTTGTGTACAATGAGTCGGTTACCCTAAAAAATACAGAGAAAAAGATAACACTAAATCAGGCCGATCCTTTTGTTATTAAGCAATTCGTAAATAAGCAGCATTACAAAAGGAAAAGCAAATATACCTCCCAGTAAATAATACAGGGTAGTCTGGTCTGGAATAGAGATGCTGATTACCGGTAACTGAGTGTTCCATCCCAGTAATCCTGCAATCAGAGTCCCCAGAGCTGTAAACAATACGATAATCCAGTCATAATTTTTCTTTTTTTCCGGAAGTTTTTGCATCACTTTTTTCGTAAAGTGATTATCCTCAATTTCTTTTTTATTTTCCTGAAAGAAATCCCGAATCATCCGGTCATCATATTTAGTTTCCATATCCTGCATTTTTTAAATAAGCACCCAATTTTTCTTTTCCTTTAAGAATGTATGTTTTTACAGTTCCCAATGGACACTGCATAATTTTTGCGATTTCCTTGTGGGTTTTGTCTTCCATGTAAAACAACAAGATTGCTGTTTTCTCTTCTGTTCGCAATACCATCAAGGCTTCGTTAATGTCGGTTTTCTCTGCTGAAAACTCATTTTGTACCTCATGCATCCGGTTTATTTCCACCTCGTTGATGTCGCCGGTTATTTTTCTTGATCTGACATAATCATAGTGCACATTGTATGCAATCCTGAATAACCAGGTAGAAAATCCGGATAATCCCTGAAACCCGTTTAGATTGAGATAAGCTTTGATAAATGTTTCCTGTGCCAAGTCGTCACTGAGCGGGTTGTCGCCCATCGTCAGGTTCAGAAAAAACCTTCGGATGGACGATTGATATTTTCGGGTTAACAGGTCGAATGCTGATTTATCTCCGGATAGATTAACCCGTGCTACCAGCATTAAATCCTCAGATTTGCTCATCTTGCTTTTCTGCGGGATTGTCTTTCTTTGGTTTTTCAAGAAAATGAACCAGAAGATAGCCTAAGCCAATGAACCCGGGAATCAGAGCTGCCATTAAAAATGGTATACTGGTGTTTCCGTCAATAATTACATACAATCCAAAAGCAACACCAACCATCAGGGAAATAATACCTCTTTTAAGATTACTGGCTTTACTGGCCTGTGGTTCGTCAAAGAAATGTTCGGGAATGGTCTGACCCATTTCCAGTGATTTCATGTACAGTTCGTATTTCCTTTTTGATTCTGCGTTTTTACGTCTGACATTGATTGTTACAATGGTAATGACAAATAGAAAAGGCAGCATCACGACTATAACAATTCCAAAACCGTTTAATGGCATCTCCAGTTTACTTCTGGCTTGAATTTTCTCTTTTTCAACCTCCATTTCCTGTTTTTTCAACTCTAAAATCTGTTCAGAACTCAGCCTTTCAAATAAAACAGAGTCTTTTTCTGCTTGTGTTAATTCTGTTCTGGTAGTTTTCCGAGTAGCTTCTCCCAATTCTTTTTCGGCTTTTATGTTACTTGTTGTTGAAAATAACACGATGCTCACAAGGATAAAAATGAATCGTTTCATAATGCAATTTTTTAAAAATTTGACTATGTTTTTCTTATTAGACGACACGAACCCCAAGTTTGGATTTAACAGAAGAAATTTTTTCAAACAAAGATAAACTTTTTTATCATCATTTTTATCCTTACCTTTGTCGGCTCTTTTGTCGAACGTTTAAAAATTGCCGGTTTCCGGTGCTATTTATCATGCTTTCAGATGTTTGTAGTAAGGAAGTGGATGAGCTTTATCAAACCCCGATAGTTCAACAAACCGCTTTCTGGTCGCGTGTAAAAAATCAGTTGGGGGCTTCTACCATTGCTGTAAATTTTAAATCCAAAAGAAAAAAATTGTTTCAAAATGCTATTTCGGATGATTATATTCATTCGGATGTGCTGGTAATATTACAACAGATAAACCGGTACGACTGCATCGCTTATGTGCCTTACGGTCCTGAAATTGAACCTGACGAAGAAAATCAGGGGATATTTCTGGAGGAAATGTCGGAGAGTTTGCGCTCCTTTCTTCCGCTGAGTTGCATCCTGATTCGTTACGATTTGTGCTGGGAATCATATTGGGCGAAAGATAGCTCCAATTTTGATGAAAACGGGAACTGGTTCGGTGAACCTGAAATCAATGCGCAGGAGTTGAGATTTAATTTCAACACATCCAAGTGGAATTTCCAGAAAGCGCATTTTAATATCCTGCCCTCAAATACCATTTTTATTGACTTGAAGCCCGATGTACAAACGGTTCTGAAAAGAATGAAACCAAAAACCCGTTACAACATTGGATTGTCATTTAAGAAAGGCGTTGAAGTACGTACAGCCGGACTTGAAAGCATGGATGTTTGGTATCAGCTTTATCGGGAAACAGCTGAAAGAAACAACCTTTTCCTCAACGATATCCGTTATTTTAAGAGCATTTTGCAAGCAAAAGCTGAGGATACATCGTCGCCTGCTGAAGTCCATTTGCTGATCGCTGAATCGGATAAAATACCTTTGGCTGCGATGTTTCTGATTATTTCAGGGAACAGGGGTTCATATCTTTATGGTGCTTCTGCTTCTTCAAACCGCAACCTGATGGCTACGTATGCCTTGCAATGGGAAGCCATGAAGATTTCAAAAGAAAAAGGTTGCATCGAATATGATATGTTTGGGGTAGCACCTAATCCTGATATGGCCCATCCTTTATATGGATTGTATAAATTTAAAATTGGTTTCGGAGGGAATATATATCACAGTATGGGATGCTGGGATTATCCCTTGCATACAGAAAAATACAATCAGTTTAAAGCGGTCGAATTGCTAAGTCAGGGATTTCACATCAATTGATGTAGCTTGGAGTTGAATCACCTTGTTAACTAAAAAAAATGAAAGATTTTAGTTGTTTGAATGAAATAACTTATCTTTATGGCATTAAAAATTCGAATTGTTAAAATTTTATATGTCAAAAACAGCTATTTTCAACCCTCTTTCGATGCCAACTTATGTGATGGCAAAACCCATTGGTTCAATCTGTAATCTGAATTGTAGTTATTGTTATTATTTAGAAAAGGAAAACCTGTATAAAGGCAAGAGCAGTTACCAAATGAGCGATGAAGTGCTTGAAAAATACATCGAGAGCTATATCCAGGCACAGCCGGTGCCAGAGGTGTTGTTTACCTGGCACGGTGGTGAAACACTTTTGCGTGATAAATTATTTTATAACAAAGCACTTGCGTATCAGAAAAAGCATGGTCGTGGCAGGCAAATTGATAACAGCCTGCAAACCAATGGTGTGCTATTGACGGATGATTGGTGCAAGTTTTTCAAAGATAATAATTTTCTGATAGGTATTTCTATTGACGGTCCCGAACATTGCCACGATGTGTATCGTAAGAATAAGGGAGGAAAGGGAACCTTCAAACAAGTAATGCGTGGAATCGAGTTACTTCAAAAACATGGGGTTGAATTCAATACACTTTCGGTAATCAATGATTACAATGTGGATTATCCACTCGAAGTTTATAATTTTTTTAAAGAAATCGGTAGCCGTTACATGCAGTTTTCACCTATTGTGGAACGCATTCACAAGAATGATGTTCCCAGTGGTTTGAAGTTAATGGGTCCGGAGGAAGAAGACGATTACATAATTGCACCGTGGACCGTGGATGCGCGAAAATTTGGCAAGTTTTACATAGAAATTTTTGATGAATGGGTACGCAAGGATGTAGGACAATATTTTGTGCAGATTTTTGATGCCACGCTTGCCAATACTGTCGGTGAACAACCCGGTTCCTGTATTTATGCCGAAAAATGCGGACACGCTTCGGTGATGGAGTTTAACGGCGATGTGTATGCCTGCGACCATTATGTATTTCCGGAATATAAGCTCGGAAACATCAAGCACAAAACGATTTTCGAAATGATGTTCTCAGAAGAACAACTTCGATTTGGGGCGGATAAACGTGATAAGTTGCCTACTCAGTGCAAACAATGCGAGTTCCTGAATCTATGCAATGGCGAATGTCCGAAAAACCGCATCATCAAAACTTCGACAGGCGAACCCGGGTTGAACTACCTGTGTGCAGGTTTCAAGATGTATTACCGTCATACCAAACCATACATGGAATTTATGGCAAACGAGTTGTTCTTTAAACGGTCACCGGCGAATGTAATGGCCTGGGCAAGAAGTCGGAAGTGACTTATGTGGCTCAAAGTAAAATTTGTCCTACTTCCATAAACCTGTATTCAAACCCTGCTTCCATCAGTTTCTTCGGTTCAACGCGGCTACCTTTCAGCAATAAATCTGACATTTTTCCGAACATGATTCTCAGCACAAATTCAGGAACAGCCGGAAACCAGAAAGGTTTTTTCAGAATTTTCGAAAGTGTTTTCATCATTTCCCTGTTGGTGATATGTTGAGGAGCTACGGCATTGTATGCTCCTGTGAAAGTGTTATCCTCAATGGCTTTCAGGTATATTTCACATAAGTCGTCGATATGAATCCATGGCATGTATTGTTTACCGCTGCCAAGCGGACTCCCCAATCCAAGTTTGATGGGCAATAATATTTTTTTGAGTGCCGGGGCGTCATTGCTCAACACCACACCGGTACGTATTTTCACAGTTCGGATACCGAGTTCCTGAAACCGGTCGGCTGCACTTTCCCATTGGAAACATACATTCCCCAAGAAATCATGAGCTGCAGGGGCTTTCTCGTCGAAAACTGCATCACTGGTTACTGTTCCGTAATAGCCTGTTGCTGATGCTGAAATAAAAGCTTTCAGAGGAACTTTATACAAATGAACCTTATCGAAAAGGAATTTCGCGGCATTTACCCGACTATCTAATATCTGGTGTTTGCGTTTTTTTGTCCAGCGACCTGAAGCGATATTGGTTCCTGCCAGATGGATGATGTAGTCCACAGATTCTAAAGCTTTTCGGTTAATATCTTCAGTCTCCGGATTCCAGTAAAAACAATCTTCCACATTTGAATTTAGGAGATTTGTCGTAAGCGTACGAACATTATAACCCCGTGTTCTCAGTTTCTGCTGAAGATGTCCGCTGATGTATCCCGATGCACCGGTAATAAGTACTGTTCGTTTTTTTGCCATGATCATTATTTTGTTTGCTTCTTATGGAAGCCTAAAGTTAAGCATATCCCTGATTAATTCCAAATTAACATTTTTGTTTACAAGTTACTAGGCCTCTATCCTTTGGTGAGAAATATTAGGAGAAAAGGCTGTTCCTAACCAGAATATTTAACAAAGTCAGCTCTGTATGGTTCTTTTAATCGGAATCAGGAAAATAAAAATGTCAGATAAATTTTCATTTTCTTTTTGTTTATTCAATCAATTTATATTATTTTTGCATCCCCAAAACACCAAACTGACTTATGGTGTAATGGTAGCACTACAGATTCTGGATCTGTCTGTCTAGGTTCGAATCCTAGTAAGTCAACAACCAACGCCCGGTTATCAGAGATGATGTCCGGGCGTTTTCTATGTTTGAAACAATCATTTTTTATTGTTCAATCAAGGGTGTATGATAAATAAATAATACAGGGGTTAATTTTTTTGATTGAATAATTTTATCTTAAAAGTCAGTTTTCTTATTGTATTCTGCAGTTTAACAAATCATGGTTTATGATGCGAGAGTTAGCTTTGTAATCTGGCTTTTTGCGTTTTGCAAATTCAGACATATTGTATGAAATACATTTAGATTATATTTAATATTGTCCAAAATACAGTATGTAAGTATCTGGGAATATGTTTTATAACATTGTAAAAGATTTTTATTATAAAATAATAAATTATATTTTTGTTGTGTAAATTTAATAATAATGAATGCTGAAAGTATATATTACCCTTTTGTTTCTGTCGATTGTGTCGTATTTGGTTTCGATGGAGAAAGGTTGAAAGTGCTTTTGATCGAACGTAATATAAAAGAATCGGATGAGTTGTATAATGATAAAAAGTTGCCAGGTAGTATCATTTTAAAAGATGAAGATTTAGATGATGCGGCCATACGTATTTTAAATGAACTAACCGGACTTAAAAATATCTATTTAAGTCAGTTTCATAGTTTCGGGAGTCCGGAAAGGACGAAAAACCCTCGTGACATTTTATGGTTAGAAAAGACAATGAAATTAAAAATTGAAAGGATTGTAACAGTAGGATATGTTGCTCTGATCAAAATCAACAGAAAGATTCAGGTGTTGTCTGATAATACAGAAACAAATTGGTACGATTTGAAGGAAGTAAAAAAAACGAGACTGGCATTTGACCATGAAGAAATCATTCAAAAGGGACTTGAGCATATACGCTATAAATTAGATAGAGAACCGGGTTTGTTTTTTGAATTATTACCAAGGAAGTTCACCATCTCGCAATTAAGAACCCTGCACGACACTATGCATCAGGTCCGCTCTGATATTCGCAATTTTCACAAGAAAGTAGCACAAATGCCATATGTAGTAGCATTAGATGAAGTGGAAAAAAATGTTCCTCATAGGGCAGCAAGATTATACAAATTTGACAGAAAGAAGTTGTGGTAAAAATGAATATGATATGAAAGATACTTATTTACTTGGTTATGATCTTGGAAGCTCTTCTGTAAAAGCAAGTTTAATAAATGCGGAAACAGGCGAATGTATGTCGTCTGCTTTTTTCCCAAAAAAAGAAATGGATATTAAATCCCTGAAAAGTGGATGGGCGGAGCAGGATCCCCATGTTTGGTGGGACAATTTAAAAAAATCTACTCATGCTGTACTGACTGAATCGAATGTTAATTCAGAAAACATAAAATCCATCGGGATTTCATATCAAATGCACGGATTGGTGTTGGTGGACGACAAGCAGCAGGTCATTCGGGATGCGATTATCTGGTGCGACAGCAGGGCTATATCATATGGAGAAAATGCATTTCATGCCATAGGAGAATCAGCATGTCTGACACATTTATTGAATTCTCCGGGTAATTTTACGTTATCAAAATTGGCCTGGGTAAAAGCAAATGAACCGGAAATTTTTAGAAAAACACGTTATTATATGCTTCCGGGAGATTATATTGCCATGCGGATGACTGGTAAACCTTCAACAACAGTAACTGGTCTGTCGGAAGGAATAACCTGGGATTTTAAACATAATACGCAAGCTTTTTTTCTTTATAATCACTGGGGTTTCGATATTGGTATAGTCCCTGATATTGTTCCTGTTTTCGGAGACCAAGGGAAATTAAAATCGGATGTTGCTAAAGAACTGGGTTTGACCGGGGGAACGCCAATTACTTACCGGGCCGGAGATCAGCCAAATAATGCTTTGTCTCTGAATGTGTTGCAACCGGGGGAAGTTGCTGCAACAGCAGGTACATCCGGTGTGGTATATGGGATAACTTCCGATTTGAAATACGATCCAGAATTGAGGGTTAATTCGTTTGCACATGTAAATCACTCGAAAAACGAAGCGCGTGTGGGGGTATTGTTGTGTATCAACGGAGCTGCCATATTAAATAAATGGATGCGAAATAATGTTGCTCCGACTGATGTCGATTATGAACGAATGAATGAACTGGCAATGACTGTTCCTATTGGAAGTGAGGGTGTGAGTATCTTACCTTTTGGTAATGGAGCCGAAAGGATGCTAAAGAATAAAGAATCCGGGTGTTCTGTTCATGGAATTGATTTCAACCGGACAATCAAGGCACACCTGATTCGTGCGGCTCAAGAAGGGATCGCGTTTTCATTCAAATACGGTATGGATATGATGAATGAATTAGGGATTGAAACCCGTACCATCCGGGCTGGATATGCAAATTTGTTTTTG
>JAQVNN010000076.1 GCA_028703105.1 Paludibacter sp.
CTCCCAAATTACATCCTTCAACTCCCCCAAATATTCATGTGCAGTCATATCAATTTTGGTTGGCACCACAGAAATATAATCATGAGACAATGCCCATTCGTCAGTATCCTGTGCTTCGGGTTCGTGGTTAGCGAAATAACCGGTCAGCCAGTAGTAGTTGCGACCATGTGGATCAGTTGCCTTGGCAAATTCTTTGGTCCAGTGGCCTTCGCACTGACGGGCTATCTTCACACCCTTAATAGCAGCTTTGGGTGCGTTTACATTCAGACAGATGCCATAAGGCAGCCCATTTTTCAGTATCTGTCGGGCTATTTGCAGTATATAGGGTTCAAAAACAGTAAAATCAGCATCGAGATCGAAATTAGAGATGGAATAACCGATGGAAGGAATGGCATTTTCACAGCCTTCCAGCACAGCACCCATCGTTCCAGAATAAATGACATTGATAGCCGCATTGGAACCGTGGTTGATACCAGATACCAACAAATCAGGTTTTCTGTGCAAGACCTCATTCAACGCCAGTTTTACGCAATCAGTGGGTGTACCTGTACAAGCATACCGAATCAGTCCCGGTTTGTCCTCCAGCTTTTTAAAACGAATCGGATGGTTTGCCGTGAGTGCATTTGACTGTCCGGAACGAGGTCCGTCAGGTGCCATCACCACCACATCTCCTATCTTCATCATCAATTGGGTTAATACACGAATTCCTTTGGCTGTATCGCCATCATCATTGGTAATCAAAATCAACGGTTTTTTTTCTGACATGTTATATTATTTAATTGATAATTTCCGAATAGTAAAAAAGATAAATAAGCCACTCATAAAAAAGAAATAAGTCAGGTCTCGGCTGTCAATAACACCCCGGCTGATTGATTTATAATGAGCATGAATACCTAAATTCTCTATCAGTAAGATGGTGGAACCAGACTGAAAAAATAGCGAAATCAGTTCAAAACCATAAAAAAGTAAAAATGAAGCCGACAAGGTCATGATAAAGGCAAAGACCTGATTCTTCGATAAAGATGAAGCAAAGATGCCTATGGCCACATATATACCGGCTAACAATATCAAACCGGCGAAAGAACCCCAAAATGCACCGGAATCGACATTACCAAACGGTTCAGCAATGTAATACACGGATATATAAAAGAGGATGGTCGGCAACAAGGCAATAATCACCAACAACCAGGAAGCCAGAAACTTACCGGCAACTATACGGGAAACACCTACCGGTCGGGTAATAAGCAAATCCCAGGTACCGTTTTGTCTTTCTTCCGCTATTGCCCTCATGGTGATGGCAGGACATAAAAACAGGAATAGCCAGGGCGCCAGCACAAACAAACCATCCACATGGGCATAACCAGCATCGATAATGTTGTATTGTCCCGGTATTACCCACAACATCAGGCCTGTAGCTATCAAAAATACAGCGATAACGATGTAACCCATCAGGCTGCTGAAGAAGGTGTTGATTTCTTTTTTGATGATAGCGGTAAGCATTATTAATGGTTAGTGGTTAATTATTCAGTTTCAAAATATTCGAGCGTGAAATTTTTTCCGTCAAACACTCCGTAAGAGAAGATATTAACGAAATCTCCAAGTATGATAACATGGGCATCATTTCTTAATTTCAGATTGAGATCGATGTGCCGATGACCGAAAACGAAATAATCGATATGCGGCTCTGACTGGTAATTTTTAGCGAAAACAACCAGTTCTTCCTTATCTTCCCCCTGATAACTATTATCCTCATGCGCAATTTTTTCACGGTTAAACTTCGACCAGGTGTAACCCAACTTCTGACCTATCCGCGGCGGTACGCACCCAAACAGTTTTTGAGCAAATTTACTGTGAAATAATTGCCTGATAAAATTAAATTTCTTATCTGAAGTAAGCAGTTCATCCCCATGCGCCAGGAAGAACCTTTTTCCGTTATGCTCCACAATCACCGGTTCGTATTGCACCTTCAGCCCAATCTCTTTTTCTAAATAGTTAAATGTCCACAAATCGTGGTTACCGATGAAGAAATGTATTTCAATCCCGGCATCCGTCATCTCGGCCAGTTTGCCAAGCAACCTGACAAATCCCTTAGGTACCACGGTTTTATACTCGTACCAAAAATCAAAGATATCTCCCAGCAAGTAAATTTTCTCCGCGTCCTTTTTAACCATATCAAGCCAGCGCACCAACTTAAGCTCGTGCGAACGGGGGTCTTTTTCCAACAAAGAACCGAGGTGGGCATCCGAAACAAAGTAGATCATAGGCTCTGTTTATTATAAAAATCCAAGTTCAAGTTGCGCTTCTTCCGACATCATATCTTTATCCCAGGGTGGATCAAATACAATCTCCACATCAACACTTTTCACACCTTCCACACTGCCAGCTTTCATGCGGACATCCTCCACAATGAAATCAACAGCTGGACAATTCGGTGCGGTGAGTGTCATTTCAATAGCCAAATGACCATCATCATTCAGGTCAATCTTGTAAATTAGTCCCAAGTCGTAGATATTCACTGGTATTTCCGGGTCGTACACCGTTTTCAGCATGCGTACGATATTTTCTTCTACGGTCAGAAATTCATTGGTATCACTCATATTTTTACTTTTTACGTCGTTGTAATGTATGTATTGCATGATTTTCACACGATACTCAAACAACTGAAAACTGAAATAGTTTATGGATTCATCACCAGTTTATCAAACTCCGGAACGGCTGAAACCAATTTTCCGTTCACCGTCACCACCGCATCCACACGGGCTTTCAGACTCAGTTTCATATCTGCTTTGCGATAGATGACCTGATGAAACACATATTTTATGCCTTCTTTCTGCACATTGATTTTGACTGTGAAATCATCTCCCGGACGCAGGGGCGTTTTAAATGCCATTTCAATCCTGGCCACTACGGCATCCATACCACGATTGTGCATTTCTGTAAAACTCACACCGTTGCTGCGCAGGTACTCGTGACGGGCATGTTCCAGGTAATTCTGATAAACCGAATTATTCACAATGCCCTGGATGTCGCATTCGTAATCGCGCACCTTCATTTCGATTTCGTAAGGATATTCCATATTTATTTTTTGCGTATCATCGTTAATCCATCCCGCAACGGCAATATCAGTTTTTCTACGCGTGAATCTGCCGCTACATAATTATTAAACTGCCGGATAGCTTCAGTCTGATTGTCCTTGTCATTCTGTTCCAGCAGCACTTTCCCATCCCACAAAGTATTATCAACCAGCATAAAGCCTCCATTTCTCAACTTCGGAAATACAGCATCGTAATACACCTTATATTCCCTTTTATCCGCATCCAGAAAAACCAGATCAAACATTTCATCCATTTCCGGAATCAGCTTTTTGGCATCGCCAATATGTAATACAATCTGCTTCTGATAGGGCGAGCTTTCGATGTTCTCACGTATAAAATCTTCCAATTCATCATCGCACTCGATGGTATGCAATTTACCTTTTGCTGATAATCCTTCAGCGAGACAAAGTGCCGAATAACCGGTATAAGTGCCCACTTCCAGAATACGTTCCGGCTGAATCATCTTACTCAGCATCGACAACACACGGCCTTGTAAATGACCCGACAACATCCTCGGATTAATCATCTTCAGGTGTGTCTTGCGGTTGATCTTCGCCAGGTAATCCGGCTCTGCATCGCCATGTGCCAGTATATATTCTTCCTGTTCCATGATGGCTAAATCAATTTTCTAATAATACTTCAGGGTCGAAAGCTGACTTTCATCAAAAATCTGACGGGCGATGTTCTGCAACTTCTCGCTGCTAACTGCCATGATATGTCCGCGAATGACTTCCATCGTATCCACTTTTCCGTAGCGCAAGAGACTCTTTCCGAGTCCAATCGCATGATTCTCTTTCTGTTCCATCGAAATGGCCATCTGACCCAACAACTGTAGTTTGTACTTCTTCAGCTGATTTTCCGATATCTTATCCTCTCTCAACTTCCGAAGTTCCTGTCGGACCAGTCGCTCGCATTTCTTAAAATTATCCGCATCACAACCGAAATAAACCGTCCACATCCCGGTGTCGATCATAGGCTGATAAACCGAATCAACATTATAGACGAGTCCGTTTTTCTCCCGCAAAGATAAATTCAACAGGCTATTCATTCCCGGACCACCCAGTATATTGTTCAGCAGATACATTCCGATGCGATCAGCATGATGCATATCGAAACACCGGTTGCCCAGCATGAAATGAACCTGAAAAGTATCTTTTTTGTATGAGCGATGCTCCGGCTTGTATATCGCCGGACTCACCCGGTTGTGATTGCTTTCCCGGTTGCTGCCATTGACCAGAAATTTCTCCGCCCAGCGAAGCAATTTGGCTTCTTTTATATTTCCCAGCACGAAAAACACCATTTCTCCCGGCAGGTAAAAGCGATCCACGAAACTTTTCGTATCGGCCGACTGATATTGCTCCAGCAATTCCGCTTTTCCCAAAATATTATGACCGATGGGATAATCAAAAAGGATTTCCTCAAAATCATCGTAAATCAACTCCGAGGGACTGTCGTTATAGGACTGAATTTCATCAATAATGATGATTTTTTCTTTCTCAATCTCTTTCTGCGGAAATGTTGAATGAAAAACAATGTCGCCAATCAAATCCATGGCTTTGTCGAGATGCTCGTTTAACACAGCGGCATAAACCACCGTTTCTTCTTTCGAAGTATAAGCATTCAACTCCCCTCCAACATTTTCTAACCGGTTGATGATGTGACCTGAACGCCTTTTACCGGTTCCTTTGAACAACAGATGTTCCACAAAATGTGCCATCCCCTGCTCTGTTTCTGTTTCATCCCGCGAACCTGCGTTAATCACCATCCCGCAATAGGTCACCGCCATGGTGTCGGGCATGTGTATCAACCTCAACCCGTTTGATAAAGTATATATCTGATATTCCATCAATTATTTCCGCTGTTTTTAAAACAGATGCAAAGTTAACAGTTTTTTTGGTTATTAAAGTTATTAAAGTTGGGGAAGTTATAGAAGTAGGAAATTAAAGAGGTTAGGAGAATGGTTGTCTGAAACCACATCCGTTTTTCCATTCGCTGCATCCGTAGGCAGTGTTTCCTTTGAGGATATGTCCTTTGCGGCAAAGGGGACAAACCGTACCGATAATTTCGTCACCAGAAAAAGATGCTGTAACTGATGCCTGCATTAACTGGTCCTGTGTACGGTTATCTGTTTTTACGTTTTTCACGATTCGTACCACCATTTCTTTCAGTTCATCCAGAAACTGTGTAGCTTCAAAACTTCCTTTTTCAATCTCGCGTATTTTTTTTTCCCACAAACCTGTCAACTCTGCTGATTTCAGCAAATCTTCCTGAATAACCTGAATCAACTCAATGCCGGTAGCAGTCGGAATCAGGTTTTTCTTTTCCTTGCGGATATAATCTCTTTTAAACAGAGTTTCAATAATAGCAGCACGGGTTGAAGGACGTCCAATGCCGTTTTCTTTCATAGCATCTCTCAATTCTTCATTATCAACAAATTTCCCCGCAGTTTCCATAGCACGCAGTAAAGTAGCTTCGGTATAAGGACGTGGTGGTGAAGTCCATTTTTCATTCAAGCCGGGCGTATGCGGTCCCCTCTCTCCTTTTTCAAACAATGGCAGGATGCCCGATTCCTCGGGGCTTTCCTGTTCTTCCGTATTGTCCTTATTATTAGCGGTATCTTTATTCAGATCTTCGAAAACCACACGCCAACCGGGTTCTAAAATTTGCTTGCCGGTGACTTTAAACTCCAGTTCGGCTGCTTCTCCCAGCACGGTCGTGGTAGAAATCTTACATTCAGGATAGAAATTAGCAATAAACCGTTTGGCAACGAGGTCGAATACCTTTCGTTCATCAGCGGTGAGGTTGACCGGATCCACACCGGTCGGGATAATAGCATGGTGATCGGTTACTTTCTTATTGTCGAATACTTTTTTCGTTTTGGGTAGCTTGCCTGTCAACAGACTTTCAGTCAGCGCAGCATAACCTTTCAGTCCTTTGAGAATGCCCGGAATTTTCGGGTAGATATCCTCGCTCAGGTAAGTCGTATCCACACGCGGATAGGTGGTGATTTTTTTCTCGTACAGCGATTGAATGAGTTTCAGCGTTTCATCCGCCGAGAAAGCAAATTTCTTATTGCATTCGACTTGCAACGAAGTCAGATCGAACAAACGTGGAGCCGATTCCGTGCCTTTCTTTACCGCAATATCAACAACCTGAAAATCGGATGCTTGTATCTTTTGCAGCAATTCTTTTCCTTCTTCTTCCGAAGCAAATTTACCTTTTGAGCAGGAAAAAACCGTATCGCGATACACGGTTTTGAGTTCGAAGTATTTTTCCGGTTTGAAATTTTCAATTTCGAGGTGACGGTTGACTATCAAGGCTAAAGTAGGTGTCTGCACCCGGCCAATTGACAATACCTGCTTGTTTCTGCTGTATTTCAGGGTATAAAGTCGCGTCGCATTCATTCCGAGCAACCAGTCACCAATGGCACGTGACAGACCTGCCTCGTACAGACGTTGATATTGTTTTTCGTCTTTCAGGCTTTTAAAGCCCTCACGAATTGCATCTTCCGTCAGGGATGAAATCCAGAGACGTTTCACCGGCGCTTTACACAAGGCCTTTTGCAATACCCAACGCTGAATCAACTCCCCTTCCTGTCCCGCATCTCCGCAATTAACCACTTCATCAGCAACAGTCACCAAACTCTTTATGACGCTGAATTGCTTTTGCACACCGCTGTTATCCATCACCTTGATGCCAAAACGCTGCGGAATCATGGGAAGCATACTCAGCGCCCATGCTTTCCATTCAGGTACATATTCGTGTGGCTCGAGTAGTCCGCACAAATGCCCGAATGTCCAGGTCACCTGATAGCCATTACCTTCAAAATAGCCGTCTTTCCTGGTTTTAGCGCCAAGAATATCAGCCAGATCACGGGCAACAGAGGGTTTTTCAGCGATACAAACAATCATCTCAAAGATTTTTTTGAATACAAAAGTAACAAAAAAATGAACATCCTGCCGTAAAAAAACACATTTCTATTGTTTTACAATCAGTCCAATTTGCATTTGTTTCCAAAAAAAACATATCTTTGCATATCAATTTTAAATTCAATATTTAACAGGAAGAAAATGGAAGAATTAAATGCAATTGTTCAGCAGGTGGTACAGGTTTCGCCAATCATGAAAGTATTCAGAATCGCACCGCTCGGATGGGAGTTGCCGGATTTTAAACCCGGTCAGTTTGTGGGTATCGGCTTACCTCCAAGCAGTCCGAAATGTCCCGAGGCAACTGACGAAGTAGTTGAACCTGCACCCGACAAATTAATCAAGAGAGCTTATTCTATTGCATCATCGAACATATCAAAGGATTATGTTGAATTTTATATTACCCTGGTACATTCAGGTGCGTTGACTCCCCGTTTATTTAACCTGCAAATTGGTGACAAAATATGGGTAGGACAACGTTTCGTGGGTATGTTTACGCTGGATGAAGTGGATGAAAACCAGAACATTGTATTGATTGCAACCGGAACAGGTGTAGCGCCTTACATGAGTATGTTGCGTTCTGATGCCTTGAAAAGAAAAGGCAATATCGTGGTGATTCACGGCGCCGCCAATTCATGGGATCTGGGTTATTCTTCTGAATTGAACCTGTTGGAAACCATCGCTCCCCATTTCGATTACATCCCTACCATTACTGAACCTCAGAAGGAACACGTAACCTGGAAGGGCAAAACGCAGTTTATCCAGGAAATCTGGGAAGAAGGTACCGTAGAAAAACTTTGGGGTTTCAAACCATCACCCGAAAATACCCATGTTTTCCTGTGCGGTAATCCCAATATGGTGAACGGCATGATCGAATGCTTGGGCAAAGATGGCTTCATTGAGCACAGCCGTAAGCAACCCGGGCAAATTCATGTGGAGAAATTTTAAATTATAGATTAATGACAAACGTCTAAAGTCTAAGGTCTAAGGTCTAACGTCAAAAGACTATAAACAAATAAGAAATATATAATAATACTAACTTTTTGTCAAGACGTTAGTCGTTAGACCTTAGACGTTAGACCTTAGACCTTAGACTTTAGACCTTAGACTTTAGACTTTAGACGTTAGACCTTAGACGTAAAAAAAATGGAAGAACTGACACTTATAACACCTACATTTTTGTTTTCAGCTGTTTCGCTGATACTGTTGGCATACACCAATCGTTTTTTGTCTTATGCGCAATTAGTCAGAACACTGAAAGACAAGTATATGGTGGACCGTTCAGCCATCACAAAGGCACAGATCATGAATCTGCGTAAAAGGCTGGCACTGACAAAATATATGCAGCTTTGCGGTGTGGTGAGTTTGTTATTGTGCGTGGCGACGATGTTTCTGATCTACCTGGGTTCGCAAATTCTTTCAGCTTACATATTCGGACTGGCACTGCTTTTGTTAATCATCTCGCTGGGATTGTCGGCCTGGGAAATTCAGATTTCGGTAAAATCGCTCAAGCTACATTTGAGTGATATGGAGAAGTAAATAGTTCCCTCGCTTCGTACTGAATAACAACGAAGTGAGGAAGCCAATTAAAAAATAGTATTTTTAACAATGAAGCATGGTTTTATCAAAATAGCCGCAGCCATACCCGAAGTCCGGGTAGCGGATTGCCAGTTCAACGGTTCGAAAATAATTGAACTGATTGAGCAGGCTGAACGGGAACAGGTCGAAATCCTGTGTTTCCCTGAACTGGCAATTACTGGTTACAGCTGTGCTGATTTATTTTTGCAGCAGCAACTTTTATCGGATGCAGCAACAGCACTGAATGATATTCTGCTGAAAACCTATGCGTTGAATGTTATTGTCATAACCGGCATGCCCCTCCATTTACACAACCAGCTATATAATGTAGCCGTGGTTTTTCAGTCGGGCAAGCTACTGGGTATCGTTCCGAAGTCCTACCTTCCCAATAGCAACGAATTCCACGAAAAGCGGTGGTTTGCTTCGGGGATTGCCAACAAACCAGAGACCATTCAACTCAGAGAAACAGCTGTTCCTTTTGGTACCAACCTGCTGTTTAATTATCAGGATGTGCTGTTTGGAACCGAGATATGTGAAGACTTGTGGGTTCCGCTGCCGCCTTCTATACAACATTGTCTGCACGGTGCCGACCTGATATTCAACCTTTCCGCTTCGAACGAATTGATTGGGAAGCACCGCTACCTGCGACAACTCATTGAACAACAATCCGGACGGTGTCATGCCGGATACATCTATGCCTCTGCCGGTTTCGGAGAATCTTCTACTGATGTGGTGTATGCGGGTAACGGAATTATTGCTGAGAATGGAACCATCATCGAGGCTTCCGAAAGGTTCTCATTTGAACCACAATTGGTTATAACTGAAATCGACATCGAAAGACTCAAAGCAGAAAAGCTCAGAAACACCAATTTTTATCAGGCCAAGTCGGATGCAGTTTATCAAATCATTCCATGCAAATCGTCGGATATACCTTTTGAGCACCTGCACAGGAGCATAGAAAAACATCCGTTCGTGCCCCCGACAGTCAACCGCGATGCCCATTGCGAAGAGATATTCTCCATACAAGTAGGTGGACTAGCACAACGATGGAAACATACCAAAGCAGAGACGATGGTCGTTGGCATTTCCGGCGGATTGGATTCGACACTGGCTTTGCTGGTTTGCGTGAAAACAGCAGACAAACTCGGTTACGATCGTAAAAAAGTAGTGGGTATCACCATGCCCGGTTTCGGTACGACCGACCGCACTTACAACAATGCCATCAGCCTGATGCAATCGTTGGGCATCACCATGCATGAGATCTCGATTAAAGATGCTTGTATTCAACATTTCAAGGACATCCAACATGACCCGAATCAACACGATGTGACCTACGAAAACACCCAGGCGCGGGAACGCACCCAAATCCTGATGGACATGGCCAATAAAACCAATGGTTTAGTTGTGGGAACAGGAGATTTGTCGGAACTGGCACTTGGCTGGGAAACCTACAATGGCGACCACATGTCGATGTACGCCGTCAACAGTGGAATTCCCAAAACATTAGTCAGGTATTTAGTTGAATGGGCTTCGCATCAGTTAGATGCGACATCGGAAGCTGTTCTGCAGGATGTAC
>JAQVNN010000015.1:0-17438 GCA_028703105.1 Paludibacter sp.
ATTTGGTCACGTTCATATAGGTGCTTTCCAACACATTGTCATTATTCATGAAACTTACCCGCTGAATCACGTCATCAGTATAACGGTGATATAGCGTAGAAGATAAAGAATGATTATCCCATGTTTTCAGGTAATTGAGTTCAAGCGCAGCAGCGTATTCAGGAGACAACTCTAAATTTCCATAGGAAATATTAGTAGAATCCGAATAATCCCGGAAGGGGTTAATCTGACGCCCTCTCGGGCGACTGATTCTGCGACTGGCGTTAAATTGAATTTCATTGTTATCAGGTAAAGAATAAGAAGCGAAAAAACTGGGGAAAAGCTGAATTTCTCCTTTGTCTCCAAAATTCTCTCTCATTTTCACACCAAGGTTATCCATGGTTGTATTAAAAGGATGTCGCCAGAAATACTCTCCACGTAATCCTCCCTGCAGACTTAAATTATTAAATCTGTTCCCATAGGTAACATAAGCGGCATGTACCTGTTCTTTATATTCAAACTCGTTGTAATAAGCGTTGATAGACTGGTTTTTCAGCAAATCCTCGGCCGAATTGGGGCCAAAACGATCTTGTATCGTACTTTGCCAACCAGCTTCCAACCGGTCTGTTTCCGTAAATTTCCGTGTATAATCTAATTTAAATTGCCATTCTTTATTTTGTCCCTGGTTGTACTGCATGATATAAGAAGTAGTATCAGCCCCTTCGTTCTCCCGCTGCAAATAAGAATCATCACTATTACGTTTGTGCGTGGAATAAGAAACACTCGACATCAGGTTTGAGCCTTTTTTATCTATTTCCCATTTATAATCCAGCGTTATGTTCATTCCCGGCCTTTCTCCGTCGCTCACATTATACCGGTTGTAATCTCTTAATGTGTTTAAACTGGGATAATCTGTTAACTTATAGTTAATTTTGTCGGAACCTCCACCGGTACCAACCATACCAAAACCTGATAACCCGATCGAGTGCTTGTCATTTAAGCGATAATCAATCCCGGCACGAGTAAATAAACCACTATAACCAAACAAACGCTGATTGTCCTGATGCAACAACCTGATAGTATCTTTATTTGCATCTAAAGAATAGCGGTTCGACCAACCACCACCGGCAAAATTCATCGCGCGGTATCCCGTATTGACATAGGCATCAAATCTTCCACTGCTATAGTTGTAATTTACACCGGCATTGATTCCGGGAGTAGCACCCTGCGACCACATGGATCCAAGTGAAGCACTACCGTAATATCCTCCTCTGCGGTTCTTCTTCATCACCAGATTGATAATCCCGGATGTTCCTTCGGGATTGAACTTGGCTGAAGGATTTGTCATAATTTCAATAGATTCAATGCTCTCGGCAGGCATTTGCTGCAATATCTGAGCACGGTTTTCGACTGTCAGACCAGAAGGTTTTCCATTGATCCAAACTTCAACATTGGAATTATTTCGTAGGGAAACATTTCCTTCATTATCCACATCCACCGATGGAATGTTTTGTAATACTTCTGTGGCCGAACCTCCTGCAGAAGCAATATTCTGATCCACAGAAAACACCTTCTTGTCGATTTCAAACCGCATTTGTGTTCCCTGCCC
Organism: Paludibacter sp.; assembly: GCA_028703105.1. GTDB lineage: Bacteria > Bacteroidota > Bacteroidia > Bacteroidales > Paludibacteraceae > Paludibacter. Next base: position 1,589 of record JAQVNN010000015.1, read on the forward strand.
CACTACTTCAACTTCTGATAGTGTTTTACTGTCTTCCTCCAGTTTAATCATCCCCATGTCTAATTCTTTATCACTCACTCTCAGTGGTAATTCGATGGTATTATATCCTACGAAGCTGATGCGCAACAGATATTTACCATTCGGCACACGAGCCAATTCAAAATGTCCTTTTTCATCTGAAATAACTCCGGTAGCTGGTACAGCATCTGCATCTTTCAGCAAAGCGACATTCACAAAGTCTAGTGGTTGACTGGTTTTGCTATCTACAATTTTGCCCCGTATCGTTTGCAAAGCAAAAACCGGAACTACGAAAAAAACGAGTAAAATTGAAAATAATATTCTGTTCATGATAATAATAAAAAAAATGCATACGGATTAATAGACAAATCCGCATGTAAAAAGTTTAAGCCTCAAAGGCTAAAAACAGTTAAGAAACTGAAACAAGTCTGCAGCCCGTCATTGCGAGCGAAGCGAAGCAGCCCCCTCGAACCAGCACTAAGCTATTTGAACGGAGAGCAACGACTATTCGAAGTTCGGCAGCAAATACTTTTCCCGTGATTCCAGGATTTTATTTACATTGTTCACTTCCAGGAAAGTAGTACCAAAACCTTCCCCAAAACTACCACTGAGGTAACAAACCAAGCTTTCTCTCTCGATCCATCCCCATTCCAGTAAATGTTGCAGGGCTTCGATAAAATACTGCTGAGTATTTCCTTTTCCCTCCTGATAAATGGGGATAACACCGTATGAAAGAGCTAGTTCACGAGTCGAACGTTCGTGATAACAAATTGCCAATACCGGAACTGTTCCACGGTAAGCTGCCAGAAAGCGGGCAGTACGACCACTGTAGGTATCGGTAATGATGGCCTTGGTGCCCAATTTGGTACTCGTTTCGACGGCTGCATTACTCAGGAAGGAAGTCAGGTCGTGTGTGCTGATTCTGATAGGAATATCGTTTTCCGCCATCTTGGTTTTTTCAGCTTCTTTAGCAATGGTAGCCATAGTTCTGACTGCTTCAACAGGATATTTTCCATAAGCCGTTTCCCCACTGAGCATCAGCGCATCGGTACGGTAATAAATGGCATTGGCGATGTCGGTCACTTCGGCACGGGTCGGACGGGGATTTTTAATCATCGAATGCAGCATTTGAGTTGCCACGATAACTGGTTTCCTGGTCTGTACACATTTCCGAATCAGTCTTCGCTGAATCCCCGGAATTTTTTCCTGTGCTACTTCAATCCCCAGATCCCCCCTGGCAATCATCACGCCATAAGTATGTTCCAGAATTTCATCAATATTATCGACTCCTTCCTGGTTTTCAATTTTCGAGATGATTTTAATTGGACTCTTGTGTTCGTCGAGAATCTGCTGAATATCCATCAAATCTTGTTTGTTACGAACAAAAGAATGGGCAATAAAATCGATGTTTTGCTCTATGGCAAAAAGTATATTTTTTTTATCGCGCTCTGTTAAAGAAGGCAGGTTGATACGCACACCCGGTACATTTACACTTTTACGGCTCCCAAGCACACCATCGTTCTGAGCATTACAATATAAAAATCCGCCGGATTTTGACACGACCTTCAAATCAATCTCCCCATCATCAATCAGGATATCGTCACCCTCGTGCAAATCGCGCACAAAATGAGAATAGTTGACATAAATTTCTCCTTTCACTGACATGCGGTCGGGGTCTCCTTTGATTTTGATGACATCACCGGATTTAATTTCAATGTTGTCATTCTCCGCAATCGTTGTACGAACTTCCGGTCCTTTTGTATCCATCAGGATACCAATATGATTGCTAACAGCCCGTACATTATGGATGATTTTTAGAAAACCTTCCCGGTCGAGATGGGCAGAATTCATTCGCACCACATTCATCCCTTCGATATATAATTCACGGATAAAATCCACATCACAGCGTTTGTCACTGATAGTGGCTACAATTTTTGTTGCTTTTGACATAAACATAATTTATAAAAATGATTCTATGGCCAGGCGGTAGGAATCCAAACCAAAACCGATGATGCACCCTTTGCATACTCCCGACAGAAAGGAATGATGCCGGAATGACTCCCGTTGATAAACATTGGAAATATGAACTTCGATTACAGGAGCAGTAATCGAACGGATGGCATCGGCAATGGCAATCGAAGTATGTGTATAAGCTCCTGCATTGAGAATGATGCCATCGGCATCGAAACCAACTTCATGCAGTTTGTTTACCAGTTCACCTTCCACATTCGACTGAAAATACAGCAATTCCACCCCGGAAAACCTGATTTTCAATTCTTCTAAATAAGAGTCGAAACTCTGACTGCCATAAACTGAAGGCTCTCTTTTTCCCAACAGATTGAGGTTGGGGCCGTTGATGATCTGAATGCGCTTCATATTTTTTAAATTGAGTAGTAGAGCGCAAAAGTACGAAAAAAAAACTTACTTTTGTAACTACCATAATTTGAATGTGTCATACATACGCTAAATTTAACATTAGGACGTAGTATTTAAAAACGGAAGTTTAAATATGGGCTCAATATTTGAAATAAGATAATTTTATACGAAGTAACTGCATTAATTTCGCTCGTAAATATTCTATAAGGGTAGGTTCAAAGTATCGTTAAGGTAAGCCGGGGCACAATGATGAAAATCGTTAATTTTTAATTTCAAGAACACTCAATTTGCGAATATTTTGTATATCCGAATAATCGTATTGATAGATACCATCATCAGCTATCATCATCAGCACATTGTTAAACAAGAGTACCTCATATCCTTTATAATCTTTGAAGTATTCAGGTGATCTTTCATCAATAATATCTATATCATTTATATCAAATACTTTAAGTCCATTATCACATACAAACAGATTATGATTATCAACTGCAAGTCCCTGGGGCGAAGTCAATGAAATCGTTTTTATTATCTCCGGGTTAGCTTGTGTACTGGAAAGGTCAGCAATATCAATTACAATTAATTTATTCATATTTTGATTGCATGCATTTCCGGAAGAGAAAGTAATATAGGCAACTTCATCATTAACTACGAACGGATTACAGCTCGTGATATTTGATATCGTTGCTTGATGAATAGGATTAATTGGATCTTTCACCGAATATACCGGCATACAGGTAGGAGTTCCCAAAAAAATACTGGTTCCATTACTATATATTGTATCGATATTATATCCCAGACTAACAATCTTTCCAACAAGTTCAGGGCGCTGATTTTTTACATCAAAAGTATGTAATTTGTTGTTGATTACAACATACAACCAACTGCCATTGAGACTAAATACCGGCTTAGAACCCTTGATGCTGTTTTCGCCATTATTGGTATCGAGGTTTATTTCCGGCAAGGCTAAATCTTCTCCTTTTAACCATTTCCAGAACCAGCCTTTGTTATCATTCATAGAAACCGTCCGCTTAACCTTTTCCCATCCAACGATTATTTTTCCTTTGTTTTTGTCACTGTCCGACATTTCTTTATCTATGCCGAATTCGTTATCCACAAATGGGAGAGCACCAGGAAAAACATTTTCCAGACGACCTTTCAATTCTGGCAAAGCAGGGTTTGTCACATCAAACCACACCAAATCAACATAAGAATCAGCATACAAAATATTGTTGTGTACCGATAAATCGGCATTACCCAGCAATTCGATGTAACCAACTTTTTGTGGTATTTCCGGATGTTGGTTATTAATGATGTGAATTCCCTTTCCGGGTTTCGATATATATAAATATCCATTGTAATAGCTGATTTTACCGTAACCGGTAATTTCATGGGCTTGCTGTGTGACTTTCACTGAATTTCGAAAAACCTCAGCATCCATAGATACCGGCTCGTTAATCCAGTAACTTACGGTTTCGGAAAGGTGCTCTTCGCAGGAAAGCCATCCCAACAACAACAATATAGTTACAACAGGGAAAATATACTTTTTCATCTATTACTCTTAATTGAGTTAAAACGACATCCTCAACCCGGTATTCAAACTGACCAGTAAGGGCATTTCTTTCCGGATACTAAAAGGCTGATCATTATCAAAATAGTAGGACAATTTAGGATCAAAAAACAAGGATATATTCTTTTGTAACAAATAGCCAACACCCAGCGTAGTATTCAGTGACCACTGAACACCATCAACATCTGTATTGGCTTCGGTGGTAACTTCTACATCATCCCAGTTTTGATACTGTCTGAAATCAGTCCTTACTCCTTTTTCAATCATCCCTCCGGCCGAAAGATAAATTTCCCATTTCCGTTCTTTCAGCATTGATAGCACAACATTAGCCGGAACACCAAGATAATGCAGATTAACATCTGCCCTGTAATCTCCTGATGTACTACCCGAAAGACGAGTAAGCAAATAAGTGTAAACGAGTCCGGACTCAACGGCAAAACGTTCATTCAGAGGCATCCTGACATTCAGTCCCACTGAAAATGGAGGCATATACTCTTTGTGCCTAAAGTCATTGGGGGTTAACACATTGCTCATATTGGTTGATAAGTTCACCAGATTTTCAGCCCTGTATGCGCGCGATCTTCCGGTAATCGTGGCGGAAGAACTAGCTATCCCGGAACCTAACGCAGCTGCCAACATCATGGGTTCTCTTTTCTTTTTCGATCTTAGTGTTGTCCAATCGGTTTGTTTTTCCACAGGTAAAGTCAGTTTGTTTGTTTGCTTTTGTTTTTCAGGATCAGCCTTTACTTCCGTTTTTTCTGATGCTGCTTTTACTTCAGCAATTTCCTTTTTTGAAGTTTCAGGGACTGTAGTTATTTCTATTTCAGCCTCTACCTTTTCAACAACCTCATCATTGACAGGGCTTAATATCTCTTTCGATTCGTTATTCTGCTTGTTGTGAGCATCCACAAGCAGTTGAGTTCCAACACCTGTCGATCTGACTGGGTTTGATTTTTGCTGAACCGACTGTTCGGGAACTACCATAAACTGCTGTATTTCATCCTGATGTTGCACAATCTCTTCTGAAGCCGGAATAAGCTCATCCCGAAAGTAGAAAAAATTGCCTACCGAAAACAACAAGGCCAGTCCGGCTGCTACTGCTACAGTCGTATATAACCAGGCCGGGACAACGCGTCTCGAAGGAGCCATGCGTTTTTCAATTTTTTTCCACACATCGGCACCTACCGGCATCGTATGATTTTCCAGTTTTTGCCTGATTCGTTCAGAAAAGGCATCCTGTTCGTGTTTATATTTATCTTCTTTCATTTTCTTCCAATAATTGTACTGCTTTCTGCAAAGATTTCCGCGCTCTTAAAAACAAGGTTCTGGAATTAACCTCGCTTATTCCAAGCATGTCAGCGATTTCCGCATGAGAATAACCTTCAATGACAAAAAGATTAAAAACCGTTCTGAAACCATCGGGCAACTCCGCGATTAACCGCATCAATTCATCGGCCGATATTTTGTCAATAACCGACACATCACTATCCGGCAAATGATATTCCGAATCATCAATCGGAACACCCAACCTCAGCGCGCTTTTCTGACGGAGATATTCCAAGCAGGTTGTAACAAAAACCCTTCTGACCCATCCGGCAAAAGCTCCTGTTCCCGCATACATATCCAGCTTGGTGAACAATTTTACAAAACCGTCCTGCAACAGATCTTTCGCCGTCTCCGTGTCCCCCGCATACCGCCAGCAAATACTCATCATTGAAGAAGCATAGCACTCATAAATTTTTTTTTGTGCCTTTGCATCTCCCTCTTTTGCTGCAGCTATGACCTGTAATTCTTCGTCGAAGCGGTTATCAGACATTTATCCTAAAGATGATTGAAAGTTGAAAAATGTTGCAAACAGTTAGAAAAAAGAAATTTAACGACTATTTAAGCCATTTATTAAGCCAACCAGCAAAAGTTCTTTGCCACAAGATTCCATTCTGTGGTTTCGTAATCCAATGGTTTTCATCCGGGTATATCAGTAGTTGGGCTGGTACGCCCCGCAAAACGGCCGCGTTGAAAGCAGCCATACCCTGAGAAGCTAAGATGCGGTAATCCTTTTCTCCATGCGTTACCAATATCGGCGCATCCCACTTATCAACAAACAAATGAGGCGAGTTGGCATAAGTACGTTGTGCCACGGCATTTGCCTTATCCCAGTAGGGACCACCAAAATCCCAGTTGGCAAACCACATTTCCTCCGTTTCAAGATATTGTTGTTCCAGGTTAAAAATACCGGCATGGGCAATGAAAGCTTTGAAACGTTTCTCGTGATGGCCTGCTAACCAGAACACCGAAAAGCCACCATAACTGGCGCCTATACATCCCAAACGGGTTTCATCCACATAGGGTTCTTTTGCTACTGAATCTATTGCCACCAGGTAATCCTGCATGTTCTGTCCACCATAATCGCCACTTATCTGCTCCAGCCATTCCTGACCAAAGCCCGGCAAACCGCGCCGGTTCGGAGCAACGATGATGTACCCGTTGGCTGCCATGATCTGCAAATTCCATCGATATGACCAAAACTGGCTGACAGGCGATTGCGGTCCCCCCTGACAATAGAGTAGGGCCGGATATTTTTTCTCCGGATCAAAATGCGGCGGATAAATCACCCAAACATGCATTTGCTTGTCGTCGGTGGTGGTAATCCAGCGCTGCTCTACCCTTCCCATCTCCAACTGATCGAGAATTGCTTTATTTTCAAAGGAAAGTTCCTGTTCTGTTCCGTTTTCCTTGTTAACAGCATAAATTTCATCCGGTTTGCTCATCGAGCATTTGACAGCAATCAGCACATCACCCGCGGGATACACGGATTTATAGTCATGCATTCCCGATGTCAACTGCTTAATTTCATCACTTTCGATGTCAACGCGGTAAATTTGAGTAACTGCATGCCACACACTCACAAAATAAATAGATTTGCTGTCGTGCGACCAGCATAAAGACCCTGCATTCTGATCAAAATGAACGGATAAATCCTTTTTTTCTCCGGATGCAATATCCATTACAAATAAACGGTGTTTGTCTGATTCATAACCATCCCGATCCTGACTCTCCCAGGCAAGCCATTTCCCATCAGGAGAAAACACCGGATTCATGTCATATCCGGACATTCCTTTGGTGACATTAATGGTCGTTCCGCTTTCAACTGCATAAAAATAAATATCGGTATTGGTAGATATTGCATATTCTTTGCCTGTTTTCTTGCGGCAAGCATAGGCTATGGTTTTGCCATCACGACTCCAAGCCAATTGTTCAATTCCACCCATGGGTTTAACCGGACTTTCGTAGGGTTCTCCTTCGAGTAAATCTTTTTCTTCCGAAATTTTTTCCCCATCAAAAACAGCTATAAAAGGATGAGGAGCTGAACTTACCCACTCATCCCAGTGTTTGTACATCAAATCGTTGGCAATAATTCCCGTTGCTTGAGGCAAATCCGGATACATATCGGCCACAGCCGGTTTTGTCTTTACATCAGCAATAAAAAGTATTTTTTTTTCATCAGGAGCAAAGAGGAAGTCAATGATACCCCCTTCACGATTGGTTATCTGCCGACACTTTTTCCCATCTCCGCGCATGAACCAGAGTTGCGAACTACCGCTCTCATTGGAGATATACGCGATGTGATTCCCGTCGTTCATCCATTTGGCTGCACCTTCACGGGTTGCTGTACGCGTAAGTTGTTTTTTATCTGATCCGTCCACATTCATCACGAAAATCTCAGTATTGCCTTTGTTTTCAGGGATGCTGTAATACGTAACCGTATAAAGCAATTTTGATTTATCGGGAGAAAGATTTACGCCTCCTATCCGGCCAAACGACCACAACACTTCCGGCGTCAGGATACCGTTTTCAATGTTGGGTTGCTGTTTCCCAATGATATCTGTTTTTTTTGAGGAACTATAGGAGGATGCAAGAATGGTTGCTGCCATAATAAAAAGGATGAAGAAACGATTCATAAAACTGGTGTTTGAAATTTTAAACGCAAATGTAATGAATTTCCGTGAAAAAATTATCGCCGCACCAGACCTGTCAGGTTTTTAAAACCTGACAGGTCTGGTGCGAATAATTATAAAACAACAGCAGGCTGCCATCACCGGCAACCTGCTATTTTATTGATTCTGAATCACAAAACAACAAATTTATTCTTCTTCTTTCTTTGTGGCTTCGTATTCTTTCAGTAATTTTTCCTGAATATCCATCGGCACCAGTTCATAGCTGGCGAATTTCATGCTGAAAGAAGCACGACCACCGGTTAACGAACTCAACGAAGTAGAATAATTACTCAATTCTTTCAACGGCACTTTAGCTAAAAGTTTTTCGAACCCTTTCTCGCTTTCCATACCCATGATGATGGCGCGACGACCCTGCAGGTCGCTCATCACGTCGCCCAACCTATCGGAAGGAGCATGTACTACCACATCATATATCGGTTCCAGCAATTTCGGTCCTGCTTCCTTAAAAGCCTGAGCAAAAGCATTTCTGCCTGCCAGACGGAAAGAAATTTCATTGGAGTCAACCGGATGCATTTTACCGTCATACACAATCACACGAACATCACGGGCATACGAGCCGGTCAGCGGTCCCTGCTCCATGCGATCCATTACCCCTTTCTGAATAGCCGGCAGGAAACGCGCATCAATGGCTCCTCCCACAATAGAGTTAATGAATATCACCTTACCACCCCATTCCAATTTAATTTCCTGGGTGTCGCGCACAGAAATTTTGAATTCCTGTCCTCCAAAACGATAGGTTTCAGAAACTGGCATACCTTCAAAATAAGGTTCGATAATCATGTGTACCTCTCCAAACTGTCCGGCTCCACCAGATTGTTTCTTGTGACGATAATCAGCGCGGGCTGATTTGGTGATGGTCTCCCGGTAGGGTATTTTGGGTTCTTTAAATTCGATTGGTATTTTATCGTTGTTTTCCAGGCGCCATTTCAGGGTGCGCAAATGGAATTCGCCCTGGCCATGGACAATAGTTTGTTTGAGCTCCTTCGACTGCTCCACAATCCAGGTCGGATCTTCTTCACGCATGCGGGTCAATGCTTCACTCAGTTTTTCTTCATCCGATTCTGATACGGCTTTGATAGCACGACGATACTTCGGAGCTGGAAAATCAATATCTTTAAAATCGTAATCGCAGCCTTTAGCATTCAAGGTGTTTCCGGTACGCGTATCTTTTAATTTAACAGTGGCTCCTATATCACCGGCAACCAACATATCCACATTGGTGCGAATCTGACCGGCAACAGCATAAAGCTGACTGATACGCTCTTTCGAACTCCGGTTAATATTTACCAGGTCATCTCCGGTTTTCAGTGTTCCACTCATAACTTTAAAGTATGAAACTTCTCCAATATGAGGTTCTACACTCGTTTTGAAAACATATATACTGGTTGGGGCGGCCGGATCGGCTGTAATTTCATCACCACTTTTGGTTTGTGGTTTTACGGTAACATTGACATTCGGAACAATATTTCCAAGGAATTCCATTAAACGACGAATGGCCATATCTTTTTGAGCTGATACGCAAAAAACAGGGAACATATCACGATGCAATAATCCCGCACGAATACCTACACGCATTTCCTCTTCATCCAACGTACCCTGATCGAAAAATTTCTCCATCAATGCCTCATCATGTTCGGCAGCAGCCTCTACCAAGGCATTATGCAACTCCTGCGCTTTATCTATTTCTTCTGCAGGGATATCCAGTATTTCCGGAACACCTCCTTCGGGCTTCCATTTGTATAATTTCATTTTTAAGACATCGACCAACGCATTGAATTGTGGACCTACGTTCACAGGATACTGGACAGGAACTACCTTATTGCCGTAGTTCTCTTTTAATTGCTCCAGTGTGCGGTCGAAATCCGCTTTTTCATGGTCTAACTGGTTTACAACAAAAATAACCGGTTTGTGGAATTTATCCGTGTAACGAAAATGGTTATTGGTGCCGACTTCCACGCCATACTGGGCGTTTAGGAGAATCAAGGCCGTGTCGGTCACATTGAGGGAAGTAACAACCCCACCGATAAAATCATCTGAACCCGGACAATCGATGAAGTTTAATTTTTTGTCAAGCCATTCCGTCTGAATGATCGTAGAAAAAACGGAATAACCATAGTCTTTTTCAACAGGAAAATAATCTGATACGGTGTTCTGTCCGTCAACAGAACCCCTGCGTTTTATAACACCACTCTCGTATAGCATCGCTTCTACAAGAGTGGTTTTCCCCGTGCCGGAACTTCCCAATAAAGAGATGTTCTTAATTGCATTTGATTGATATACTTTCATACATGCTAGAATTAAGAAATTAATATTTAGAGTTAATATGCTTTAACCACATAAGGTACATTAGTTAATCTGTGTCTTCTCAGAACAAAAGATCGAACACCTTATGTGGTTAATTTTTAACGAGCGGCAATGTATGAAATACCACTGAAAAAGCAGTCAAAAATTGTATGTTTTACAACACTATTTTAGAAAAGCGGGTTAAATTTAGTTAATTACTTGCGGATAATTCTCCATCCCCTGATGTCGTAATTATTCCAAATCCATTCATTGAGTTTGTAACTCAGATAAGCGCTTCCGGCACCTAAGGCTGCACCGGCCAATACATCCGTAGGATAATGCATTCCCAGGTGCATACGCGACAATCCGACTGAAGTCGCCCAAGCATAAGCCGGAACAATGATGTACCATTCGGGATATTTTAAACTGAGGGCGGTAGCGGTGGCAAAACACGTTGAAGTATGACCCGATGGCATAGCAAAATCAATTGCCTTTTTATACATCGTGATGTATTCCGGGTAAGTTTCCCCTGGCCTTTCGCGTCGTATGCTTTCTTTCAGAATAACCGTCATACCTAAATTTATTGCTGAAGCCAGGGCAATGTAACACGCATCTTTGATAAAATCTTTGTTTGAGTTAATAAGACCATAACTTCCTATCGCAACCGGAACAGCCAGGTTAAGCGGGATAGCCGTTTCTGAAAGAAAAACAGATACCGGTTTTAATCTGGGCACAGCATGGTTTACCTGTCGCAACAAGTCAACATCAGCATTTTGCGCCGAAACAAGGTGGCTGAAAACAAAAAAATTGCTCAAAAGCAGAATAAATATCGTAAATTTGCGCATTGAATTCAATTTGAGGCAAAAGTAATAAAATAATTATTAATGTCTGGCAAACATCTTTTACATAGATTTCTCACTCTTCGTTCGAAATGAGAAATTTAATAAATTTACCGGACAACATTAAAAACAGCATGTATAAAATCGCGGTAGTGGGACCGGAGTCAACTGGAAAATCTGTTTTGGCAGAACAATTGGCCGTACATTACGGTTCACCGTGGGTACCTGAATATGCACGGACTTATGTTGAGCAGTTGTCACGTCCCTATCATTTTGATGATATTTGTCATATCGCGCGAAAACAAATTGAACAAGAAACCGTTTTCGAGACAGATAACCCGGCTCCTTATGTGTTTTTTGACACGGACCTGATTATCACAAAAGTTTGGCTCGCTTACCGTTACCAACAAATTCCCGCGTTTATCGAGGATAGATTGAAGACTGGTTTTTTTGATTTATATTTGCTGTGCGAACCGGATTTGCCCTGGGAACCTGATTCTGTAAGAGAACACGGTCACGACCGTGATTTTTTTTTTGAATGGTACAAAACTGAGATTGAGAACCTGAATAAACCGTATGTATGCATCAACGGAACGGGTAACACCCGCATCCGGAATGCTATAAACAGCATCAATAATATTTTTGAAAAATAAGGTTATGAATACAAAAAAAGCCCTCGAAACCATCAAAAAACTCGCGGATACCGGGAATATCCGCGAAGTATGCCACAAACAAACACATAACAACCCCATGCCATCGGTAGATGTGTTGAGTGAAATTGTGATGCTGATACGGTCTGTACTTTTCCCCGGATACTTTGGCGATGCGGGGGTAAATTCAAATACCATGTTGTACCACATCGGGGTAAACATTGACAAACTCCTATCGATGCTACAACAGCAAATTAAAGCCGGTTTGTGCTTCGATGCGGCATCTGAAGAACAAATCTGTGCTGAAATTGAACGCATGGCAGAAGAAAAGTCCCTTGCGTTCATCTCGCAACTCCCTGAAATAAGAGAAAAACTATACACAGACATCGTTGCGTCATACAATGGCGATCCGGCAGCGAAAAGCTACGGTGAAGTCATCTTCTGTTATCCCGGCATCCGGGCAATCAGCAGTTATCGCATTGCCAATGCTTTATTATTACTCGGAGTTCCACTTATCCCAAGGATAATTTCAGAAATGGCCCATTCTGAAACGGGAATAGACATTCATCCGGGAGCTACCATTGGGGAATACTTCACCATCGACCATGGCACCGGTGTAGTGATAGGCGAAACATCAAGAATCGGGAAAAACGTAAAAATGTACCAGGGTGTAACCCTTGGCGCAAAAAGTTTCCCGCTGGATGAACAGGGCAATCCCATCAAGGGCATCGATCGCCATCCAAAAATAGGAGACAACGTCATCATTTATTCTAACTCGACAATATTAGGGAATATCACCATTGGTGATAGTGCCGTGATCGGCGGTAATATCTGGGTAGATCAGGATGTTAAACCCGGCGCGAAATTAGTGCAGAAGAAATGAACCATCAACATTCCTATATTGCCAAAACCCTCAAAGGCCTCGAAGAAGTTCTGGCAACTGAACTAATTGAACTGGGGGCAGACAACGTTGAAATTCAGCGCCGTGCTGTGGCATTCACGGGCAACAAAGCTTTGCTTTACAAGGCCAATCTACACTTACGCACAGCATTACGCATCCTGAAACCCATTGCTACTTTCAATGCAAGCAAGCCCGATGAAATTTACGCGGAAGTAAAGAAAATCAACTGGGAAGATTTCATGGATCTCAACACTACTTTCGCGATCGACTCCACGGTTTATTCTGAAGAGATCACGCACTCAAAATTCGTGGCTTACCGTGTAAAAGATGGTATTGTAGATTGGTTCAGAGAAAAATACGACAAACGTCCGTCGGTGAAGTTAGACAATCCTCAACTCCGGTTCAACGTGCATCTTTCACACAACAACTGCACCATCCTGCTCGACAGTTCAGGTGAGTCGCTGCACAAACGTGGTTATCGCGCCAACCAAACCGAAGCGCCCATCAGCGAAGTACTGGCAGCTGGTATGTTGCTGATAGCCGGTTGGAAGGGACAATGCAACTTCATAGACCCCTTCTGTGGTTCAGGTACATTCCTGATTGAAGCCGCACTGATCGCCCTGAATATTCCTCCGGGCATATACCGTTCCTCTTTCGGTTTTGAGAAATGGAAAGATTTCGATAAAGACCTATTTGATGAATTGTATCAGGATGAAAGCGGAGAACGTGAATTCAGTCACAAAATTTATGGATCTGACATCTCCCGCAGGGCATTACAAATAGCCGAAGAAAATATAAAAAGTGCCGGATTAAACAAATACATCCAATTATCGGCAAAATCAGTAAGCGAACTCGATGCCCCTGATGGCAACAACCTGATTGTCACGAACCCACCCTATGGAGAACGCCTCAACCCGGATGACATAGCCGAAGTTTACAGTACCCTTGGATCTGTACTAAAACACCGTTTCCCCGGCACATCCGCCTGGGTCATCAGCTCGCAGGAAAGTCTGCTTGACCAAATCGGTCTGAAACCTTCCCGAAAAATCAGGTTACTGAACGGTGCATTGGATTGTCAGTACAATCGTTATGATATTTTTGCCGGAAAACGGAAAGAATTTTTATCAAAATCTTGAAAAATTAAAAAAAACTATTACCTTTGCACCTGCTATAACGCCCAGATGGCGGAATTGGTAGACGCGCTGGTCTCAAACACCAGTGGATTCACTTCCATGCCGGTTCGATCCCGGCTCTGGGTACAAAGAAAGCAAAAGCCAATCATCATTCTAAATGGTGATTGGCTTTTTATTTTGAAATAAAGATTTTACCATTCTCTATACATGACATTCGTATCATGTAAAGATTGATTGCAATTCGGTATCCACCCGGTATGGACATTCTCGTATAGTAATATTCACGTCTGAATGTTGTTCCCCCTGTTTCTTATTTTGTTGATTGATTATTCTTTACAGCTATCACATCATCTGCCGATTGATTAACCAAAATATCTTTTCCCGCATCCAGGCCTTTCTCAAAACTATTATTTTCGATAGTTACGTTTGCCACTTTTTCGAAAAAGAAAGAATATTTGTTCCAGTGAAACGGTTCAAACTCGGCGTTGTATGTAATGGTGTTATTTCGGAAAACCAGCCCGCTGGTGGACTTGGCGTAAACAAGCGGACGGTGGAAGGTTTCGAACGTGTTGTTTTCGATTACAATACCCGAATGGAAAAACTTCTGTTGGTCTTTCAGGTTTGGAATTTCCGGGTAGATGGAAATAACGGCGTTTGTAAACTGATAGGTTGCCGTAAGTGCATTGATAAATTTGTTGTTCCGGATAACTACGTTTTTGCAAGCACCGGTTTCGTACCAGCCGTTACAGTCGCCACAAAGCAAAATAGCAGAACCGTGCGTGTGATCGAAAAGGTTGTTTTCGCAAACCACCCGTTTTGGTGTGCTGAATAAAGCGCCGCGTGCACGGTTATTGCGGATAATATTGTCAGAAAAAATTACTTCAGGAGTCCACGTCAGGTTTTCGATACCGAATTTTCCGGCTTCGGAAATTTCCTGCGGAAGGGTGTCGGCAAATGTAATTTCAAACTCTTTGGCTCCAAATTCCGATGGTTTGTCGATGGCTTTAATCAACGTAATCGTATTGATATGCTTATCCACTAATTCCATTTTTTTCGACTCCACAAACTGTACGCTGTCGCCCGTTTCGCCCCATAGAAAACCCCACGCTTGCGGATGCATATATCGGACTTGCAACGTGTTATTGTTCACCCGCTTGGTTACACGCAAATAAGTTCCGTGTACGTTAATGGCATCGTCAGCCATTCCTTCATACAATCCGTTTTTGGAAATAATCACGCCTTTGCAGGCTGAAAAATGAGTCGCATCGGCTTGTGCGGTGAAAAATCGGGGATCGTCAACGTCTTTCAGGCAAACCGAAAAACCATCGAGCGTGATATTTTCGCTCATTTGTGCCAACAGAGCCATCCCTTCGGAATAATGCACTTTCACATTTTCGAAAACGGTGTTGGTGCATTCGTTCACAAAAATTCCCGGCGTAGGGCGATACCACGAACGCAGGACATAATGTTCATCGGACGATGTTTCTTTTACCTGATTCCAACCTTGTATGCGCAGCACATTAGGCGATACTTCCGTAACCGATTGCGGATTGAAACTGATGTCGCGCCGAATGTGTGCCAATCGCTTGTCGGGACGGAAAACCATCGAAACCTGTGGCACTACTTCATATCCTTCACCCAAGAGAACTAATTTTCCATTGTCGATACGATAATTTCCTTGTGGGTAAATTTCGGCAAGCAGTTCGTTTTTACCTGTGTCTATTTCTGTAATTCTGATTTGGCGCAAGGCAGGCAATTCAAAATCGATAGAAAAGTTTTTTAGCGCGATGTTTCGCCCTTTCAGGATAGCAAAGGGAATCATCCGTCCGTGAAAAACGAACTCGGAACCTTGTCCGTCGATGGTAACGTTTTGTAAATTCTCGAGAGCGAAGCCCACTTTCTTCGGATTGTCCTGATCGTGATTCGAAATGTAATATTCGCGCACAAAGGCACTATCCGGATAAAAATCATAACGCCCTTTCGGAATCGAAACGATAACATGTGAAGTATCTTTTCTCAATTGCAATTGCTCAATCAGTTTAACTGCCATAACCGAGGCATCTT
>JAQVNN010000015.1:17538-37767 GCA_028703105.1 Paludibacter sp.
CCACCAACACCGCTTTGCTGATAATCCATATAGACGTAAGTTTTATTCCTCTTTTCAAGTTCTCCGCTATGATATTGCTTTTTATCTACTTCTGGGTCAAGGTCGTCCAGGTTGTATGGAAGTGCCGAGAAGCTTAGCAAATCTTTATCAAACTCAAATTGTACTCCCTTGCCCTTGCTGTCGGTAAACCGCACCCAACGCACATCGGTTTTACTACCGCTTTCCTGTGGGCGGGCATAAGGAAAATACTGACTGTCAACATTTTGCTTATACACTCCGAGCAGTGAAGCTGCTTTTCTGTCCCAGGTATTTTCCCAGGGTCCGCGCCCGAAAAACTCGATATTGCGGTACTGCGGATTAAGCTCCAATGCCGTACCCATCCGCATCAGCTGTGAATAAGTCCCTTTGTTGGCTTTAAAGTGATTGCTCACTTTAATTACCCCGTCAGCAAAAATATTATACGTTATAGTGTGCGTTACATTACCATCTAAAATTGACCTGACAAACTTCACCGTAAAATCTGAATACACCCTTTCAGCGTCATCAGAGGCAGAAAGAGAGCTTTCAATCGTATTCCCTTTTTCGTAAGCGTTGCGCCACATCCGCAATGATTTATTTAAGCCGGCTCCATGATCATTATCCACCGGTGCACGCCAGAAGTCAGGTCTCGGCCCATTTTCAATAATCGTCTGTCCTTTGTATGTGTAAGCCACAAGTGTTCCTTTGTCCGGGTCGAAACGAACTGAAAATTTATTTCCCGAAACGGTATTTCCATTCACTTTAATTCTTCCTTCAGCTTGATGAGTGGATTTTCCTTCCGGCACAGCAGTCAGTTCCAACTGCTCACAGGCAATTTCATAATTTTTGTCCAAAAACGGTTCGACATTTTTCAGGAAATAGCGCAAGTTTAAGAAATACTCTTTTCCGGCTTTGAAGTTGGTTTTATAAGGGATATTCAGCGATGTTTTACTGCGTGCTTTTACATTCAGTGTTTGAATAGTGCCTGTCTGCACAGCTTCTCCGTCTTCCAGCAATTCCCATTTCAGCCAATAATTTGACAAATCGCGAAAAAAGTACTTATTCATCACTTCAATTTGATTTTTGTCCAAGAATTTTGTCTGAATAAACTGATGCACTTTCTTTACCTCCACGGCCATCGGTGTAAGTTCTCTGTAGCCTGTTACAACACCTTTCACACTGAAATTATTATCGCTCATCAGTATCGGATCCACTTCATTTCCAAAGGGGAAATCTCCGCCATAAGCAATGATGCGTTTACCGTTTTTTACCGTGTCAATTCCCTGATCAACCCATTCCCAGATATAACCACCTTGCAGTTTTGGATTGTTTTCTATCACATCCCAATAATCTTTGAAATTACCCAGACTATTACCCATAATGTGTGCGTATTCGCTCATTATATAAGGACGGCTGTCGTAACTTGTGTTTCTCACCAACCTGTTCGGATTAGGGTATTGCGGACAAATAATATCTGTATTGTAATCATAACCAGCACGTTCGTACTGTACCGGACGATAGTCATTGGTTTTCAGCCAATCATAAACTTCATAAAAATTCACACCATTACCAGCTTCATTTCCCATCGACCAGATAATGATTGAAGGGAAGTTTTTCCCACGTTCGTACATCCGGATATTTCTATCCAAATGCGGTACACGCCATGCGGGATCATTTCCAAACGTAAATTCCAAATCATATTGGCGTCCGTGCGACTCGATATTGGCTTCCTCCACCACGTAAAGACCGTAGATATCACATAGTTCCAGCCAATACGGGTCGGGTGGATAGTGGGAATTCCGAACAGTATTTACATTCAGTTTCTTCATCATTTCCATATCTTTCTGCATATCGGCTTTGGTGAGCACATGTCCGCGCGTGGGGTGCACTTCATGACGGTTTACACCTTTGAAAAACACACGTTTCCCATTCACAAGCACGTCGCTTCCTTTTATTTCGATGCTGCGGAAACCTACACGCTGCGGTATTACCTCCATTACTTTTCCATTTTTATCTTTCAAAGAAATGAAAAGCCGGTACAGATACGGAATTTCATCCGACCAGGTACGCACACCCACTATTTTCTTTATTGGAAATGAAACATCGGTTTTATATCTTCCCAGAATGGTTTTCTGACCGCTTTCATCCTTCAGTACCGTTTTTCCATTCACATCTTTCAGTTCGTAGCAGATTGAAAACGTGTCAGGACGGCTGTGATTAGTACGCTTCTCGTGACGAAAACTGCGAACATTTACCGTCAGCTTAAAAGTTCCATCCTGATAATTATTTTCCAAGCCGGCAATGGTTTTGAAGTCCCAAATTGAATTTTGCTCACGGGCAAAAAGATAAACGCTCCGCTCAATGCCTGAAAACCGGAACATATCCTGACACTCTAAATAACTCGCATCAGACCAGCGGTAAACTTGCAGTGCCACAAGGTTTTTTCCACTTTTCACGTATCGGGTAATGTCAAATTCGGCGGCAAGTTTGCTGTCTTCGCTGTACCCGACATATTCCCCGTTTACCCAGATAAAAAAAGCCGATTTTACCGCTCCAAGATGGATAAATATTTGCTTCCCATCCCAATCAGCTGGGAGTTCAAACTCTTTACGATAAGAACCGACAGGGTTATGATCCACCGGAATATCAAAAGGCGGATTGAGGGTTTCTGCAGATTTTTCACGACCTACAAAGTCGTAAAACTGATTGATGTAAATCGGATAGGCAAATCCATTCACTTCCCAATTAGCTGGCACACTAAAATCAACCCAGCCGTCTGTCCGGTCATTGAACGAGGTCTTATAAAAATCCTGGGGACGAGTACGCGGGTCGGTTACAAAGTGAAAACGCCACGAACCGTCTAACGAGAGAAAATTAGCCGATTTTTCCTGCACAAATTCTTCGGCAAGTGGCAGGCTCTCATAAGCAAATGCATGGGCGCGCATCGGCTCGCGGTTAACTTCAACTACGGAAGGCGTAAGTAACTCGTTGGGCAGAGGCAGGTTTTGAGCGAAGGCCATCGAGCTAATCAAGACTGTGATAACGAATGAAAAGATGCATTTCTTCATGGTATATTATTTTTTATTGTATTTCAAGAAAACACCTTACTTTGACCGGATTGGCTAGATATCTATCTAAATTACGTGAATTCGGCTCTGTGTGGAAAAAAACCCTTGCATTTTCTGAATTTCAGATTTTTGCAAGGGTTTCTCGTACCCGAAGCGGGACTTGAACCCGCACAGCCGTGAGGCCAAAGGATTTTAAGTCCTTCGTGTCTACCATTCCACCATCCGGGCAGAGGAATTGAGCGAAAAACGGGACTCGAACCCGCGACCCTAACCTTGGCAAGGTTATGCTCTACCAACTGAGCTATTTTCGCAAAATCTGATATCGTTATTTTTATCTCAGTTGGTAGAGCATATGATTGTCTATTCTCTGGCAACTGAGCTATTTTCGCAAAATCTGATATCGTTATTTTTATCTCAGTTGGTAGAGCATATGATTGTCTATTCTCTGGCAACTGAGCTATTTTCGCAATTCTAGTTTAACCACGTGAGCAACATAAGTACACATCAGTTTGTAAAGTTGCTGTAATTGTAAACTGACAACTATCCACTGACAACTGATTGTGTCAAAGCGGCTGCAAATATAGTAAGATTTTTTTGATTATTCGAAATCTTTAAACAAAAAAGAGCGGAAAAGTCTCTTCTTCCACTCTTTTAATACCTTGATTCGTTAAGCTAATTTTACGAATAATTCCTTTTCAACTTCGTTGAAGTTCACTTTTCCTTCGCGAGCTAACCAACCGAGCGCCAGATTCAGGTCTTTTTCGGTAAGTTTGGTCGCTTTTTTTACGGCTTTCACATTCTGTTCGCCGCCTTGCAATGCCTGCCATACCAGACCTGCATTGGTACCGATTTCTTCTTTTTTCATATTTAAAAATTTTATCAGAACCGTAAGTCCTTCATTTTCGGCACAAAGATAACAAATTATGTTTTACAACACAAATTCCGGCCTTTTACACTTTATTACAAATAAAATATGTTATAAAGCATACATTTCATCAATCTGTACCTTGTAACGTTGCAGTATAACCGCTCTTTTCAACTTGAGGGTATTGGTTAGTTCACCCCCCTGAATACTGAAGGGTTTTGTGATTAAGGCAAATTTTTTAATCAATTCGTGGTTTGCCATACCTGCCTGCATGCGTTGAATTCGTTGCTCCATATAATTATATATTGCAGGATGAACGAGCAATTCAGCAATATTCTTGTATCGAATTTTTTGTTTTTCAGCATACAACACCAAATCTGGTATCGAGGGAGCAATGATAGCGGTAACATAAGGTTTTTCATCTCCAATAACAGCGACCTGTTCAATGCACTGATCCAGCACAAGCCTGGTTTCTATTTCCTGAGGAGCAATGTATTTACCGTAAGATGTTTTGAACAAATCTTTGATTCTGTCTGTCAGGATAATACTTTCTCCCCGTATATAGCCGGCATCTCCGGTTCTGAAGAAACCATCTTCAGTAAAGGCTGTTTCATTGGCAGTCGGATTTTTGTAATAGCCCGGAAATATGGTTTTTCCTTTCAGCAAAATCTCATTATCAGGTCCGATTTTCACTTCCAGATCCGGAATAATCTTACCAACCGTTCCGAATTCATAACCGGTGTGATCAAAGAAACTTACAGAAGCTGTGCTTTCCGTCAATCCATAACCATAAACAATAGGAATACCCATGCTACGCAAAAAGAGATTAATTTCGTCCGATAATTTCGCACCGGCAACAGGGAACAATACCGCCCGCTCAATCCCAATTGTTTTTTTTACTTTTGCATAAATCAATTTATCGGCAATAAGATATTTTAATTTAAGTGTGAAAGGCGGTACTTTTTCCAGTCTTAAATAGTCAATATTGTACTTTTTGCCCGTTGCAAGTGCCCAGGCAACAATTCCTTGTTTAAATGGAGTCATTTTCGCAATGCTGCCCTGAACAGCAGCGTAAACTTTTTCCCAAAAGCGAGGAACAGCACACATCATAGTGGGACGCACCTGTTTAATCGCATCGGTAATTTCAATGGGACGCAAATTGATGTATATTTGAACGCCACGGGCAATACAGAGATAACACCACATTCTTTCAAACACATGCGACAAAGGAAGAAAGGCAATCGAAGTTTGCTGATCGTTTATCTGCGGGATACGAACGGTATGCACCCGGATAGCTTCATTCAGACAAGAATGAGGCATCATTACTCCTTTCGGATTTCCGGTAGTTCCGGATGTATAAAGAATACAGGCCAGATCTGACTCTACTGCTTCCTGCATCCGGTTTTGCACCTCAAAATGGCGGCTGGAAGCATACCCCTGCTCAAGAAGTTCTTCAAAATATATTGTACGGTCATTTTTCAATGCGACTTCACGGTCGAACACAACAATTTTCTTCAGGAAACGGGAGTGCTCCATGACTTCTACAGCAATATCATACTGAAGTTGATCTCCTACAAACAAAAGGGCAATTTCCGAATCATTGACAATAAATTCTATCTGGGGAGTTGTCGAGGTAGCATACATAGGAACTACGACCGCGCGGTTAGCAAAAAGGGCATAATCCACGATCAGATTTTCTGCCATGTTATTAGAGAACTGACCGATGCGATCTCCCTCATTAACGCCTAACTCATACAAAGCTTTGGACATCGCGGTTACCTGCGCCGCGAAAGATTTCCAGCTGATTTGCGTCCACGCGTCCTGAATGCTTTTCCGGTGGTTTAACGCGGTCTTATCACCATACTTATTTGCCTGAGCCTGAATTAAATCCGCAAAATGTAGCGTTTCCATCTGAATGTGTGTTTATGGTATTCATGTGACAAAGATAAAAATTTTATGGAGAATCAAACTCTTTTAGAAAATCAGGATTTTCCTCTATCATACAGAAAGCTTTATAAGAGGCATTTTGCTGCGACTCTTTTTTACTTGCACCGTCAGCTTCGCAAATGTGCTTTTCATTAATAATCAGCTCCGTATGAAATACATGAGAATTTGCGGACAAAATTTCTTCCTCAAGCAATACAAATTCATATTTCAGATGATGTTTCTGACAAAATTCAATGATTTTAGATTTATAGTTTTTTTCATCTACAACCACTTTGTCAAGATCGATAAAGGTTTTAAACAATCGTTTTTCAACAAAACGTTTACATTGTTTGTATCCTTGATCCAGGTATATAGCCCCAATCAGTGCTTCAAAAGCATTTCCGTAGATATTGCTATTAATAGCATTGGCAATGTGGCGGGATTTAACTACAAGTTTATCTAACCCCATTTCCAGGGCTAATTGATTCAAAAAATCTCTTTTTACCAATTTAGAACGGGTATTGGTCAGAAACCCCTCCCGCTGACGATCGTAACGGGTAAACAAGATATCGGTAACCACCGAATTGAGCACAGCATCACCTAAAAACTCAAGACGTTCATTACTTAAAGAATGACCGCTTGCCGATGACTTGGTCATCGAACGGTGACGGAGCGCCAACAGATAGTAATCAATTTTATCCGGATAGAATCCGAGTATATGGAAAAATTGCAAATAAGGCTCTTTTCGAGCGTTCGACAAGAGCCTTATTTTTCTTAAAAAATATTTAAACACCTTATCTTTTGAACTTTTTTACAATTAAGCTCGCGTTGTGTCCGCCAAAGCCGAAAGTATTCGACAGAGCGGCATTCACCGTACGCTTCTGCGCTTTGTTAAACGTAAAATTAAGGTTATAATCTATATCCGGGTCGTTGTCGCCCTCCTCATGATTGATCGTGGGGGGAACAATGTCATTCACTACCGAAAGAGCAGCAATTATCGCTTCAACAGCGCCTGCCGCACCCAATAAGTGACCGGTCATTGATTTTGTTGAACTGATATTCAGCTTATAGGCATATTCACCGAACACTTCCTTGATTGCTTTGGCTTCTGAAATATCGCCAACTGGCGTAGAGGTACCATGCACATTAATATAATCAATGTCTTCAGGAGTTAATCCGGCATCTTTCAAAACCCTCTGCATTACCAACATAGCGCCCAGCCCTTCAGGATGTGTTGCTGTCAGGTGATATGCATCCGCCGACATTCCACCACCAACTACTTCGCAAATAATATTGGCGCCCCGGGCAATGGCATGCTCAAGCTCTTCCAGGATAAGGCACCCAGCTCCTTCACCCATCACGAAACCATCGCGACTGGCACTGAAAGGACGTGATGCCTTCTCGGGGTCGTCATTTCTCGTGGAAATGGCATTCATAGCATTAAAACCACCTACACCGCCTGAAGTAATCGCCGATTCAGAACCACCCGTTACCATTACATTGGCTTTCCCTAACCGGATATAATTAAATGCATCAATAATAGCATTGGTTGAAGACGCACATGCAGAAGCAATCGAGTAATTGGGTCCGCGAAAACCATACATCATTGAAATCTGACCGGCAGCAATATCCGAAATCATTTTAGGGATAAAAAACGGATTGAATTTTGGTCCCATTTCAGGATGTTGATAATAATACCCTATTTCCTGCTCAAAAGTAGTAATACCACCTATACCTGCGGAAAAGATTACTCCTACCTCATTCTTGTCTATACTTTCCAGGTCTAACCCACTATGCTCAATTGCCTCTTTGGCTGCGACCAAAGCAAGTTGCGCATAAATGTCCATTTTCCTGGCTTCTTTACGATCGAAATGTTGGTTAGGATCAAAATCTTTTACCTGACAAGCAAACTTTGTTTTAAAGCTGGTCGTATCGAAACGGGTAATCAGCGATGCACCACTCTTTCCATTGATAATACTATTCCAGAACTCCGGAATAGTATTACCAACAGGAGTTATGGCACCAAGTCCGGTTACTACAACTCTTTTTAATTCCATAATGTTATTAGGAAAAATTATTATAAGGCCTCGATGAATGCGATGGCATCACCTACTGTAGAAATTTTTTCTGCCTGGTCTTCCGGAATGGTAATTCCAAATTCTTTTTCGAATTCCATGATCAATTCTACAGTGTCTAATGAATCTGCTCCCAGATCGTTAGTAAAACTTGCTGCTGGAACTACTTCTGATTCGTCAACACCTAATTTCTCTACGATGATCGCTTTTACTTTAGCTGCAACTTCTGACATAATTTTGTTTTTTAAGTTGATAAATAAAATTTGTTTTTTAATTTTGCGCTGCAAAGTAAATTAATTTTCTCGACATAACACCTATTTTGTTGAAAAAATTACCTTTTTTTGCACACATTTTCCAGTTTTGCGCAAAAAAACATCGCTTTATGGCCTATAAAATAGCTCTTTTTGCATCCGGATCCGGATCTAACGCTGAGAACATTATCCGCTATTTCTCGGAAAAACCCGGTATTGTATTTCCTTTAATCATATCCAATAAACCTGATGCTTTTGTACACGAAAGAGCAAAAACAATGGGCATTCCTTCTTTTTCTTTTTCGAAAAAAGAGTTTGACGAAGGGGATAAAATCATCCGATTATTAAAAGAATACAAAATTAATTTTATTGTATTGGCAGGATTTCTACTCAAGATATCTTCACCTTTACTGGAAGCTTTCCCGAACAAAATCATCAATATTCATCCAGCCCTTCTACCCAAATTCGGAGGCAAAGGGATGTACGGACAACACGTACACCGGGCAGTTGTGAATGCTGGAGAAACGCAATCGGGCATCACCATCCATTACGTGAATGAAAAGTATGATGAGGGTAGCATAATTTTTCAGGCAATTTGTGAAGTATTACCCGACGACACACCTGAATCTCTTGCTGAAAAAGTACATGCGCTGGAATACCTGCACTTTCCGGGGGTAATTGAAAATATCGTGAAAGCATCAACCAAGGGCTAAAAAACAGCTGCTCACGTTTTCACTCCAGGGGATTAATCCCAAGCTGGCGATAGGTTTCATGCATAGCTTCTTCGTTGTCAGTAATCACCAGCAACGAATCACCTTCTTCGAGCTGTGTGTTTCCGCGCGGGATAAAATAGCGCTGATCCCTTTTTACCATTACCACAAGGGTATGTTCAGGAAGGTCAATATTCAGCAAGCGATTTCCCTGGTTCAGCATGTTTTTATTCACCTTAATCTCACACATGGCTGATTTAATTTCGTCGGAGAACTCAACATCAAATTCTTTTAACTTTCTTTTCTGGGGAGCTTTTTGAGTTAATCCAAGCCATTTTGCCATGACTGGTACAGTAGTACCTTGAAGTAATAAAGAAATAATGGTAATCACAAACACAATATTAAACATAATTTTTGCTTGTGTCACCTCATTTATTAAGGGATAAGTAGCAAAAATTATGGGAACAGCTCCACGAAGCCCTACCCATGAAGTAAAAAGTTTCGCTTTAAACGATAAACGTTTAGACGGAAGCAAGGTAGTAAAAACAGCGAAAGGACGTGCAACAACAGTCAGGAACAATCCAATAATTGCGGCAACACCTAAAACAGGCAACAACTCATCAGGATTAACAAGCAAGCCAAGCGCAAGGAACATAATAATCTGAAAAAGCCATGTTAATCCATCAAAAAACCTCATCATGCTTCTGCGATGCACGACACGATGATTTCCAATCATTAAACCACCCACATACACAGCTAAGTAACCATTTCCTCCCACAAATGTGGTAAACCCGAACAAAAAAAACATGATTGTGACCATTAACACAGAATACAGGGCATCATTATCAAGATTGATGTTGTTAATCAATCTGACAGACAACATCCCAAGTATGTAGCCCAATGCCGCGCCAAATAATAGCTGCTGAAGAAACTTTACCAAAACAAACCAACCACTTATTTCAGGTAATGTAAGCAACTGAATCATCATGATCGTAATCATGAAAGCCATGGGGTCATTACTTCCACTCTCAAGTTCAAGTAAGGGTCGAAGATTTTGTTGTAATGACAGCTTTTTAGAGCGTAAAATAGCAAAAACAGATGCTGAATCTGTCGAAGACATAATCCCGGCAAGCAAAAGCGATTCAAACAAACTGAAAGTTACACTTTGTAATATATTATTAGTAACCCAAAAAACAAACAGACCCGTTATCAAAGCCGTAAGCAATACCCCTACTGTTGCCAGCAGGACTCCCTGAACTGCTATTGGCTTTAATTCTGTCAACCGGGTATCCATTCCCCCTGAAAATAATATAATATTCAACGCTACTATACCAATATTCTGAGCAACACTGGGCGAACTAAACTGAAGTCCCAATCCCCCGCTACCAAATACAATCCCGATTATCAAAAACAGCAACAGTGTCGGCACCCCAAAACGATACCCTGTTTTTCCGGCAAGTAAGCTTATAAACAATAGAATAGATCCAACAAGTAAGAAAATATCAAAATTCAACGCCATATTATTTTTTATCTGGTTTGATGCAAAAATACGATTTTTTTTCAAAAAGAGTTTGTCAATTTGAAATTTCGGCGTATATTTGCACCCGCTAAAGCAAGGTGCCATAGCTCAGTTGGTAGAGCAAAGGACTGAAAATCCTTGTGTCCCTCGTTCGATTCGTGGTGGCACCACCTCAGCCCCAAAATCCCACAGTATAAAGTACTGTGGGCACCACTTCAAATGCAACGCGCTGTAAGTTTCAACTTGCAGCGCGTTTTTTTGTCTGAAGAATTATTCTTCTATTACACAAAAAACATCCCCTGTAAATTGAGATTTTACAGGGGATGTTTTATTTTTTGTGACTCCGACAGGATTCTAACCTGTAACCTTCTGATCCGTAGTCAGATGCTCTATACAGTTGAGCCACGGAGCCATTTTTGCTTTTTGCGTGTGCAAAGGTAATATTTTTACACGAATCACCAAAATTAATTTTGAGATTTTTTTACATTGTTGTCCGGTAAACATTTTATAACATAGATTTCTCCCTTCGGTCGAAATGACAATCAAGACTTTATCTTTTAGGGAGGGGTTAGCTGGCAGCTTAGCCGCCAGCTAACCCCTCCCTTGCATAAATCAATATAAAGAACTGTCATTCTGACTGAGCATAGCGAAGAATCTAATATTTTTTACCGGACAATAGTGATTTTTTCACTATTTTAAAAAGGTAGTAGTGTCCCTTTCGACTTCCCCAAAAAGGGACTAAAGCAGATATACCCAAAGATCGCGGTAAAACTATATCAGCCCGAGGAGTTTACTCCGGGTAAGCATACAAGCGCCGATTACGCCCGCCTCATCACCAAGCTTACTGAGTTTAATCAGGGTATCATTGCTTACCAGGTTGAGCGAATATTTCTTCACCGCGCTTTTCAGCGGAAGAATCAGATAATCACCGGCAGCAGCAACAGCCCCACCAATTACTACTAACTCCGGATTAAAGAGATTAATTAGTCCGGCTATATACTTACCTAAGGTATTACCGACTTCTTCAATCAACTCAATTGCCAGCATATCATCTTTTAGTGCCGCTTTAAGAATATCTTCCTGAATAATTGTCTCTCCTTTTTTTATTTTCTTTTCCAAAACAGAGGTATTGCCTTCAGCAATTTTTTCCATGAAGCGTCTGTATATATAAGAACCAGAAGCTTCCGTTTCGAGACACCCTTTCTTTCCACAATGGCAAATCACCTCGTTATCAAACGCATTAACATGGCCAAACTCACCTGAAAACCCTGATTTACCATAATACAACTTACCATCTGTAATAATACCCAAGCCCAATCCCCAGCTTACATTTACAAATAAAACATTTTTTTCGTTCTCAACCACGCCACTCATATATTCACCGTATGCCATTGAACGGGAATCGTTGTCAATGGTAACATGCAATCCCAGTTTTTCCTGAAATATCTCAGTCAATGGTGTTTCACTGAAAAAGTACGAACTGTAGCTCTGACCAGTATGCGTGTTTACACGACCCGATATATTAACACCTACACTGAGAATTTTTGACTTGGGCGTTGAAAGACCGTTTATATAATCATTAATTGCATTGCATAATACATCAAAACTAAGCTGCGTATTATCATATATAAAAGGAATGTTATATTTAGAGTCAATTATATCTCCTTTAAAATTGATCAATGCGATATTAATCCGAAACTTTTTTACATCCACCCCAACAAAATATCCCGAATCAGGATTTACACCATATATATTAGGCCTTCTTCCTCCATTGGTTTCCTGCTTGCCAAAATCAATTACGAACCCTTCTTCGATCAATTCAGTTACAAATTTTGTTATTGTCGGCACACTGAGATCCATCTCCTTACTTATCTCAGCGAGCGTACTTTCTTTATTTAATATGCAATGTCTGATAATATTAACTTTTATCAATGCATTTTTTGAACCAAGTTCAACCTCTTCAACTAATGAATGCTTCATAAATATTTTTTTATCAACACACAAATATAAACATATTTTCTAACCAAGCACTTATTTGTAGATTTCTTTAACAACAAATCCTGTTAAAAGCCTGTTAAAAAAAATAAAAAATGATTTTCGTTGTTTGTTTGTAATTTTTTTTTCTTACAACATGCTATTTATTAAAATATTTTACTTATGTTTGCGTCGTTATTAAAAATTAAGAGGCGGAACTCATTTTTTGAATGAAAGTATGGAAAAAATCAGCGGGTTAATTAATGCTCCTTTCACACCGTTTAAAGAAAACGGAGAAATTAATACAGAACCAATAGCACAATATGCCGCAATGTTACATAGAAATGGCATTCAGGGTGTATTTATAAACGGATCTTCCGGTGAAGGTTATATGTTAACCGAAGAAGAACGCAAAATATTGGCAGAAAAATGGGTGGAAGTATCCCCAAAAAACTTCAAAGTCATTGTGCATGTGGGTAGTACCTGCGTTAAAATGAGTTACAATCTTGCTAAACATGCTCAGAAAATAGGCGCATGGGGTATAGGAGCCATGGCAAGTCCGTTTCCAAAAGCCGGAAGAGTTGAAGAATTGGTGAAGTACTGTGAAGAAATTGCTTGCGGAGCGCCGGATCTTCCGTTTTACTTTTATCATATTCCGGCATTAAGCGGTGTTTTTCTTCCCATGTTACCTTTTTTAAAAGCTGTTGATGGAAGAATTCCAAATTTTGCAGGAATTAAATATACCTACGAAAGTTTATACGAATACAACCAATGCCGGTTGTATGCCCATGGTAAATTCGACATGCTTCACGGACAGGATGAAACTATTTTGCCAGCTTTGGCAATGGGTGGCGCTCAGGGAGGAATCGGGGGAACAACAAACTACAATGGTCGTGAATTAGTCGGCATCATCGAAGCATGGAAAGCTGGCGATATAGAACTGGCAAGAGAACGCCAGAACTTTGCTCAGGAAGTCATCAATGTAATTTGTAATTACAGAGGGAATATTGTGGGAGGAAAGCGCATCATGAAGCTCATTGGATTGAATTTAGGAAAAAACAGAACTCCTTTTCAAAACATGACGGATGAAGAAGAGAACATGATGAGAAAGGAGTTGGAAGCAATTCATTTTTTTGAAAGATGCAACATCTTATAAGTTAAAATCAGGATGGTTATTTTTTTCGGTAGAATTTAAATGAAGTATTTAAAAAATACATTGAAAAGTGTAAAAGGCAATGCATTGGAGATACATGCTACACCAATGACAGTCAACGTAAATTCTGACTTGATTTTTGGGAGAGTGAGGCATATTTCAATATGTGCAAAAAACGAAATAATGGATACAACAAACAGAATATTTTTAAATAAATGTAGTGATATTTACAGAAGCGATTTAGTTCAAGATGTCCTGCCTTTTTGGCTTGCAAACGGATTAGACAAGGTTCACGGAGGTTTTTACACTTGTCTCGACCGGGATGGTTCACGGATTGATTCGACCAAATCCGTTTGGTTTCAGGGAAGGGCGGGATATATCTATGCTGCTGCCTATAATAAAATAGAACCCCGAAAGGAGTGGCTGGAAGCCTCCCGTTCAGCCATTGAGTTTATGGAAAAATATTGTTTCGACACCGACGGGCGGATGTTTTTTGAAATCACAGCGGACGGTAAGCCTTTACGTAAACGCCGTTATTTATTTTCCGAATCTTTTGCAGCCATTGCCATGGCGGAATACGCTAAGGCTTCAGGGGATAAAAC
This sequence comes from Paludibacter sp., assembly GCA_028703105.1. GTDB lineage: Bacteria > Bacteroidota > Bacteroidia > Bacteroidales > Paludibacteraceae > Paludibacter. The sequence goes on from JAQVNN010000015.1 coordinate 31,700, forward strand.
ATATGCCCGCAAAGCACTGAACTTATTTAAGCTGATTTTACATTACAAAAACACTCCCGGTTCATTACCTTCAAAATATACGAAAAATCTACAGACACGGGGACATTCACTCCCAATGATATTGATTAATACGGCTGCCCGTATCCGTGATGTAATTTCTGATCCGGTACTGGAGGCACAGATTGATGAGTCAATCCACGAAATCCGGAATTACTTTATGCATCCGGAGTTTGAGGCACTACTGGAAACTGTTGGAATGAACGGAGAGTTTATCGACACGGGAATGGGGCGCATGATCAACCCCGGCCATGCCATTGAAACAGCTTGGTTTCTGTTGGATGAGGCACGTTACCGTAACTGGGATAAAGCTCTGGTAAAAACTGCTACAACCATTCTCGACTGGTCATGGAAATGGGGCTGGGACGAAACGTATGGAGGAATTATCAACTTCCGTGATTGTAAAAACCTGCCTTGTCAGGATTATGCACAAGACATGAAGTTCTGGTGGCCACATGCAGAAACAATAGTCGCAACCCTGTATGCTTTTCTTGCGACAGGGGATAAAAAATACCTCGAGATGCATCGAAAAATTCATGAATATACTTATAAACATTTCCCAGATGCTGAATATGGAGAATGGTATGGCTATTTACATCATGATGGTACCGTGGCTCAACCCGCTAAGGGAAATCTGTTTAAGGGTCCTTTTCACATTCCTCGAATGCTGATGTACAGTCATTGGCTGTGTGAGGAAATTTTGTCCCAATGAAGACGCGTTAATTTTTATATAATCTAATCTAATTCCAATTTTAAATCTCAAAAACACATGAAAAAATTACTTTTTTTATTCATTAGCTCCTTGTTATCGCTATCCATAGCAGCACAGACAAGGACAATTACCGGAAAGGTAACAGATGCTGCCGGCGAACCGATTGCCGGAGCAACTATTGTGGAGGTGGGGGTTCCTAACGGCACAATTACCGACACCAACGGAACATTTATTTTACATGTAAAGGCAGGGGCGCAAATTACCGTTTCGTATATCGGTTTTGTATCCCAACAAATTAAGGTGGGCGAAAAGAACACCATTAATGTTGTTTTGGTAGAAGACACCAGAGTACTGGATGAATTAGTGGTTACAGGTTACGGTGGCGCACAGCTTCGTTCAAAGGTAACCAACTCCATTTCCAAAGTGAAAGAGGAAATGCTCAGTACGGGTCTTTATTCCAATCCCGCACAAGCTCTTTCAGGTGCGGTTGCCGGTTTACGTGTTATTCAATCCTCGGGTAATCCGGGTGCAACCCCTACTATTGTACTGCGTGGTGGTACCAACTTCGATGGATCTGGTTCACCGCTTATCATTGTCGATGGTCAGGTACGTGGATCGCTAAGCGACATCAACCCTGAAGACATTGAATCGATGGAAGTTTTGAAAGATGCCGGTGCAACTGCTATTTATGGAGCGCGTGCCAACGACGGCGTGGTGCTGGTAACAACTAAACGCGGGAAAAAAGGAATTGAAGTTGTAAACCTGAAAACTAAGGTAGGAGTGAACCATTTTCGCTTTTTCTACGACTTTATGAATGCTACTGATTATCTGTACTGGATGCGTACGGCATATAAAAATTCCACGGTAGCTCTCTACACCCTGAACGACGGAACAGTGATTCCTGCCCGTAAGTATCCGAATGGCACCAACATGATGAACTGGGCTAACATTGGCTCCCTGAACAGTGCCACCCCATATGGCACAGGCAACAAATACTGGACTGAGGATAATAAAAACATTCCTCTCAACGGAAATAAAGATAACCGTGCTATTTGGAGTCCAATGAAATACACAGATGACCTGGCTTTCCTGCTTCAGCAAGGCTGGATGAAAATGACCGATCCGGTATTTGGTGGCGAAATTATTTATAAAAACTTCGACATAGCCGATTTCAACATCAAGTCACCATCAATTTCACAGGATTACAATATTAATATGAGCGGTGGTAACGACAAGGGCAATTACTATGCCGGTATTGGTTACAACGACAGTGAAGGTTCGGCAGCAGGGGACTGGTACAAACGGTTGACTTTTCAGTTCAACGGCGATTATAAAGTAAAAGAATGGCTGACTTCAAGTTCAACCTTCAATTTTGCCGATGCGAAATGGTACGGACTTTCTCCCACACAGACCAACGAAGCCCTTTACTTCTCACGGGTATTGTCACTGCCTTCCACATTCCGCGGATATAATGCCGATGGTGAAATGTTGTTAGGACCCAACGCTTCCGATGGTAACCAATCGTTCCAGCGGGAGAAGTTCATCCGTAATAACAACACCACTAAATTTACCATGGCTCAGTCGTTCAAAATTGACCTTGCCAAAGGGCTGACCCTGAAGCTGAATGGTAACTGGTATATTTCTGATGGACGATATGAGGCATTCAACAAAGACTATCTGAATTCGCCCACTGCTGTTCCCGTTGTATCACGCAATTCTTCTGCTTCATCAAGCCGCATGATTGACCAGACTTACAACGCGATACTGAATTACAAAAAAACATTTAATGATGCTCACAATCTGGATGCAATGGTTGGGTACGAATATTATGAAAGCTATTTAGTAGGACTCTCTGCATCTGGTTCAGGCGCTCCTACCGATGATTTTATGGATCTTGAATATACCAGCAACAAGGAAGGCATGCGTTCGATTGATTCTGAACATACGCGTAACCGTATTGTCTCCTACATTAGTCGTGTGAATTACGACTACAAAGACAAATACCTGGCTTCTTTTGTATTCCGTCGTGACGGATATTCAAAGCTGAGTGAAAAAAACCGCTTTGGTAACTTCCCGGGTATTTCAGCCGGCTGGGTGTTTACCCGAGAAGATTTTATGAGCGACTACGAACACATTCTTTCGTTTGGTAAACTGCGCGCCAGCTATGGTCGTAACGGGAATGTTTCCAAAGACTGGGTAGGAAACTATACCGTACAGGGTTCATATGGTAGCACCCTATACAACAACTCAGTGGGTTATGCTATCGGCGGAATTGCCAATCCTTACCTCATATGGGAAACTTCAAACACGACAGAAGCAGGTCTTGACCTTGGTTTCCTGAAAAACCGCCTGACAGTAAATCTGACGTACTATGACCGTAACACCTTCGATAAATATGCATACATTACAGTGCCTTCTACCTCAGGTATTAACTTAATGATTTCCAACAACGGTGAATTCAGAAATCAGGGTTTTGAATACGAAGTGAATTATCGTGTACTGGACACAAGAGACCTGAAATGGAATGTGAGTTTGCTGGGTTCTACCAACAAGAATACGGTTATAAAACTGCCTGATAATGATTTGCCGCTAAACCGTCAAAATGCAACTGAGGTATATTCAGGCACCAATCCGGACGATCCTTACGAAAAAATATGGGTAGGGGGTTATCAGGAAGGACAGACTCCGGGAGATATTTATTTGTTCTATGCAGAAGGTATTTACAAATCGCAAGATGAAATTCCAACCAATCTGATTGACCGTACTTCGGGTAACAATGGTTCCAATCGTCGTCCATTGTATGGCGGCGCAGCCGCATTCAACAACCTTACTGATGGGGAAAAGAAACGCGCTCTTCCGATCGAACCGGGTGATGTAAAATGGCGGGATGTGAACGGGGATAACATCATTGACAACTACGACCTTGTAAAAATTGGAAATTCGACTCCGAAAGTATTTGGTGGTATCAACACCAACTTCTCGTACAAAGGTATTAAACTAAATGCTCGTTTTGACTATGCATTAGGCTTTACCATCGTGGATTGGCGTACTCCGTGGATCATGGGGAACATGCAGGGAACCTACAATACTATTCAGGATACCAAGCAGACCTGGACACCCGAAAATCCGAATGCGAAATATCCGATCTATGTGTGGGCCGACCAATTGGGAAAACGAAATTATGCTCGTAACACCTCGATGTTTGCTTATAAAGGCGACTACCTGGCATTCCGTGAACTGACCCTGGCATATTCACTTCCTAAGGGAATAATAGAAAAGGTAAAGTTGACCAATGCTGAAGTCTCTGTAACCGGTCAAAACCTGGGTTACCTGACTGAGGCTCCTCATGTGTTCACGCCTGAAGTATCGAGTATAAACGGTGGATATCCACTGAGGGTATCTGTTATCTTTGGTCTTAATTTATCATTCTAATTTTTCAAAACAAATCAGCATATGAAAAAGATATTTTTTATTCTATCAATCATAGCAGTCACTCTTACATTCAGTGCCTGTGAAGATTCTCTGAATATTGGTCCGGAAGATTACTATGGTAGTAATAACTTCTGGAATAACGAAGCCCAGGTAAAAGGTTTTATGTATGGTATCCATTCCACTTTACGCTACAACTATGGGATGTTTTTCTATTTAGGCGAAGCACGTGGTGGTACGCACCGTACCGGAACTTCTTCTCAAAATACCAGTCTAAACGATGAACAAATAAAAATCAGCAATATTGATAAAAATAATACAGGTATTTCAAACTGGTACAACATCTACAATCGTCTATTAAACATCAACCTGTTTATCATTAAAGTGGAAGATAAAGAGGCTACCCCGTTCCTGACTGATGATGCCCGCAACGGTTACTTAGCTCAGGCCTATGCATTCCGTGCGCTGTATTACTTCTTCCTGTACCGCACCTATGGTAATGTACCTCTTGTAACTACAGTAGAAGTGCTCAACGGGAGGGTTACTGCCAATAAGTTTTACATTCCCCGTGCAACGGCTAAACAGACTCTTGAACTGATTAAATCGGACATCAACAAATCGGAAACGCTTTTTGGTAACTCCACTGCGCTGCCGAGTCGTATCGAATGGTCGGTATATGCTACCAAGATGCTGAAGGCCGAGATTTACCTCTGGGCTGCTAAAGTCCCGGTTCTCGATCAACCCAAGGGGGGAAATGCAGATCTGACAGTTGCTAAAACAGCTCTCCAAAGCGTAATTGGAAATGCTAATTTTTCCTTAATAAGCGATTTCTCGAAGATTTTCAGTGATAAAACTGTCAACAACAAGGAAGTTATATTTTCACTTCGCTTTTTGGATAAAGAGGCATATAACAACGGAGGTGAATTTCTCTATCAGGATCAGGTATTTGTTAATCAAAAATACGACCGCAACGGTAACTTGCTGGGCGATGTACTGAATTTGAAAAGCCGTGGTGGTATTTTCCGCCACGAATATAAATTCGAACTTTTCCAGTCATACGATGCCAACGACATCCGCCGCGACGCTACTTTCTTTGATTATTACAGCAACAACACCGCTACTGAAGGAAAGGGTTTGCTGATGAAAAAAGCTGTTGGTTCCATCAATTCTACTGGTGACCGTGTCTTCGACACCGATTACATTGTTTACCGGTATGCCGATGCGCTGCTGTTGATGGCTGAAATTGAAAATGGTCTAACCGGTAGCTGTGCAACCTATATCAACGAGGTGCGTAAAAGAGCCTACGGAGCCAACTATGGTCCTGCTGTTGCTTATGCGGATGGTACCTTTGCCGTGAATGAGTTGGCTATTCTGAAGGAAAGAGATAAAGAATTTGTTTGGGAAGGCAAGCGTTGGTTTGATGTGGTGCGTTTGCGCGATGCCGCAGGTAAATCCTTAGCATTCTCACCGGATGCAAATTACCCGGCAGGGACTCCATTGATCCCGGCCACTGATACCCATAAACTGCTGTGGCCAGTGGATGTTTACACGCTCAACCTGAATCCTGAACTGACTCAAACAACTGGATACAATTGAAAGTTGTGTATTTTCTCATAGATTAATCCATTTTTTCGTGAAACTGCCTTTGTGAAAAGGCAGTTTTACTCTTATTAGGAAATTCTATTTTTGAGACCTAGTACTAAGGAATGATCTTACTTTTCGATCAAGCGGAGATAATTCGATACTGACAATAAAGCATTATAGGCTTAAGCTATAATTATCAGGTAGGCAGATATGAAATGCTTAAAGGAATTGGTAATTATAAATAGCTATATTATGAAACGAACATGAAATAATTTAAGTATATGAA
>JAQVNN010000077.1 GCA_028703105.1 Paludibacter sp.
ATCGCCCGCTTCAGCGCCGCCAACTTATTATTCACTTCCTGCAATTCGCTTTCTTCATCGGATTTAGCTACAATTCCGGCTCCGGCCTGGTAATACAGGGTGTTTTGTTTGCTTACAAATGAACGGATGGTGATGGCCTGGTTGAAACTACCGTCGAAACCTATATAGCCCAGGCAACCTCCATACGGTCCGCGATCATGCGGTTCAATTTCATCAATCAGCTGCATTGCCTTGATTTTGGGTGCGCCCGACAAAGTTCCGGCCGGAAATGTATCAGCAAAAAGTTTGATAACCTTGGTATCCGGTCGGAGTTTTCCACTGACACTTGATACCAGATGTAACACATGCGAATAATATTGCACTTCCCTGAAAACCTCCACTTTCACATTTTCCGTATTACGGCTCAGGTCGTTACGCGCCAAATCAACCAACATCACGTGTTCGGCATTTTCCTTTTTATCTTTACTTAGTTTTTCAGCCAGTTCCAGGTCTTTTTCATCATCACCGGTGCGACGGAAAGTTCCGGCAATCGGTTTGATAAACGCTTTCTGTTTTTTTCCGTCCACTACTAAATGTGCTTCCGGTGAAGAACCGAAAATCCGGAAATCTCCAAAATTAAAATAAAACAAATAGGGAGAAGGATTGACCGAACGAAGTGTCCGGTACAACATAAAATCATCGCCCTTGAACTGCTGATAAAACCTTCTGGAAAGCACTATCTGAAAAACATTCCCCTTGTAACATTCTTCTTTGCCACGTGTTACCATTTTTTTGAAATCATCATCGGAGATATCGCATTTCTCCTCGCCTACCGGCTGAAAATCGAAAGTGGCAACATTATTATTCAACAGCACTTTTTCAACAACATCAATTTCAGAACTTTCTCCATCCTGTAGATTTTCAATGATAGTCAGCTCGTTATTAAAATGATTGATGGCGACGATGTATTTAAACAACACGTAATGCAAACCGGGCATAGATCCAGGGACTGTTTCACGTACATGCAGCTTTACATCCTCAAAATACTGAACCGACTCGTAGGAAGTATAACCCAACAAACCGTTGATCAGTCCTTTTTCTGCAGGTTGCTGAATCAGCTCAAAAGATTTCAGGAAAGCATCAAAACGATTCGCCACCGTCATTTTATCAACAACTTTCGTTTCAATCTTTTTCCCGTCGGGATATTCTTCTTTGATAAGAAAACGGTTCACGGATATTCCTCCTACAGGCGCAAAACCAATATAGGAAAAACTGTTTTCAGTTCCATGATAATCGGAACTCTCCAGCAACACCGAGTTAGTGTATAAATCCCGTATTTTCAGGTAGATGCCCACCGGGGTCTGCATATCCGCAAGCATCTTTTTGGTTTGTACGTATAATTTCATATAAAATATTTTTTCTTCGGGTTAAACGCAATTATTACCCGGGTTATACCCCAATTACCCCCGGGTTAAAACCCGGGGCTATTGATACTCGTTATTCGTTTGATGTACGTATCTATGTCCTTATCTCCCCGTCCTGAAACTGTCAATACAACGACATCGTCGGGTTTAAAGTTTGGCTGCTCTTTTTTAAGTACAGCCAATGCATGAGCCGACTCAATGGCCGGAATGATCCCTTCTAGTTTGGTGAGTTCAAAAGCAGCTTCCAGCGCTTCATCATCATTAATGGCATACATTTTTGTTCGTCCGGCTTGCGCAAAATGTGCATGTGCAGGACCAACCCCCGGATAATCCAGTCCGGCCGAAATAGAATAAGGCTCAATAATCTGTCCATCCTTATCCTGCATCAGCAAGGTTTTGAAACCATGGATAATTCCGATGGTTCCAACATGAATCGTAGCAGCTGTTTCTCCTGAGTCAATTCCCAATCCACCTGCTTCAGCCGAAATAATCTTCACCCTTTCATCGTTCAGGTAATGATAATACGTTCCCATGGCATTACTGCCACCACCTACACAAGCAATCAGGTAATCCGGATAACCGCGGTCTATCTGTTCCTGCAACTGGAATTTAATTTCTTCAGAGATAACCGATTGGAAATAAGCTACCATATCTGGATAAGGATGCGGACCGACCGTAGAACCGATGATATAGAAAGAATCCGGATTAGAACACCAGTAGCGGATAGCCTCATTTGTGGCGTCCTTCAGGGTCATATTGCCACTGGTCACAGGTTCAACTTTAGCACCCAGCATCTTCATTTTTTGCACATTCAGAAATTGCCGCTCTACATCCGTCTTGCCCATAAACACGATGCATTCCATCCCCATGAGGGCACAGACGGTAGCTGTGGCTACCCCATGTTGTCCAGCGCCTGTTTCAGCAATAATGCGGGTTTTACCCATACGTTTAGCTAATAAGATTTGCCCCAGCGCATTATTAATTTTATGTGAACCCGTATGATTCAGGTCTTCTCTTTTCAGGTAGATGTTTGTTCCGTAAGTAGCTGATAATCTTTTAGCAAAATACAGAGGAGAGGGTCTTCCCGCATAATGCTTCAGCAAATTATAATATTCAGCTTTAAAAGCAGGATCAGCTTTTGCTTCATAAAAAGCGGCTTTCAGTCGTTCGACAGAAGCATGTAAAATCTCCGGAATGTAAGCTCCTCCGAATATGCCATAATATCCTTTGTTATCTGGTTGATTCATCTTTCTATTGAAATTAAAATATTTTTATGTTTTGCACGCTCACCGTAGTTGTAATTCATATGAAAACAAAAAAGGCTTATCGTGAGTTCCGACAAGCCTTTTCAAATATAATCAATTTGATAAATACATGTTTATAACACTCACGAATCGAAATTCTGCAAGCGCCACCACCAAGCTGTATTTACTAAATTTTGTTTCATTTTAATTATAATTCGAGCACAAAGATAATAATGTAAATTTAAATGAGCAAGTTTTGTTGCATTTTTTTATATAAATATTTTTAGGTACTTCATAACACACGCATTATAAGGTCTTTTTTACCTCCGTTTCTTCGAAACTTTCAATGATATCACCCACTTGAATATCGTTGTAGTTTTTGATATTCAGACCACATTCATAATTTGTTCCAACTTCTTTAACATCATCTTTAAAACGTTTCAGGGATTCCAGTTCGCCAGTATAAATCACGATGCCATCACGGATAATATGCACCTTGTTAGTTCTTTTGATTTTACCTTCACGTACAAGACATCCAGCGATTGTTCCAACTTTTGTAATTTTGAACACCTCACGAACTTCCACGGTTGCAGTAACCTCTTCTTTAATTTCCGGAGAAAGCATTCCCTCCATTGCCGATTTAATTTCTTCAATAGCATCGTAGATAATGGAATACAGGCGTACATCAATTTCTTCTTTTTCTGCCATTTTACGCGCTGATGCGGTTGGCCGAACCTGGAAACCACAGATAATTGCATTGGATGCAGCTGCCAAAAGAACATCCGAATCGGAAATCGCTCCTACAGCTTTATGAATTACATTTACCTGAATATTTGTCGTTGAGAGACCTAACAAAGAATCAGCAAGTGCTTCTACAGACCCATCCACATCACCTTTAACAATGATATTCAACTCCTTGAAATCACCCAATGCAATACGGCGACCCAATTCATCCAGCGTGAAGTGTTTTTTCGTACGCAAGCTCTGCTCTCGCTGTAACTGTTCCCGTTTATTGGCAATTTCACGCGCTTCCTGTTCGGTTGTCATCACGTTGAAATTATCGCCTGCCTGCGGTGCTCCATTCAAACCAAGGATCAACACCGGTTCTGCAGGTTTGGCCTCCTGAATGCGCTGATTACGCTCATTAAACATGGCTTTTATCCTACCATGATATATTCCTGCCAGCACATCATCACCCATTTTCAACGTACCATTCTCAACAAGTACAGTTGATATATACCCTCTTCCTTTATCAAGTGAAGATTCAATAACAGAACCAACAGCACGTTTATTGGGGTTCGCCTTCAATTCCAGCATTTCAGCTTCGAGTAACACTTTTTCAAGCAACTCCGCTACTCCTGTACCTTGTTTTGCTGAAATATCTTGAGATTGGTATTTACCGCCCCACTCTTCAACCAAATAATTCATATTTGCGAGTGTTTCTTTAATTTTATCCGGATTTGCTCCCGGTTTATCCACTTTATTAATGGCAAAAACAATTGGAACACCGGCTGCTGAAGCATGATTAATTGCTTCTACGGTCTGTGGCATCACATTATCATCAGCCGCGACAATAATAATTGCAATATCCGTTACTTTAGCTCCACGGGCACGCATAGCGGTAAAAGCTTCATGTCCCGGGGTGTCGAGAAAAGTGATACGCTGTCCATTGTCCAATCTCACATTATAAGCTCCGATATGTTGGGTAATACCTCCGGCTTCTCCTGCAATTACATTTGTTTTTCGGATATGGTCTAGTAAAGATGTTTTACCATGGTCAACATGCCCCATCACAGTTACAATGGGAGCACGCGGCTGAAGGTCTGCAGCTGCATCAGGTTCTTCTTCTCCAATTGCTTCTACCACATCAGCACTTACAAATTCAGTAGAAAAACCAAACTCATCTGCCACGATATTAATTGTCTCAGCATCAAGACGCTGGTTGATAGACACCATCACACCAATACTCATACAAGTGGCTATCACTTGATTAACAGAAACATCCATCATCACAGCAAGTTCACTTACTGTCACAAATTCGGTAAGTTTCAAGACTTTTTCCTGTTCACGTTCCTGCATTTCCAGCTCACTCTGGCGGGCAGAAATACTTTCTCTTTTTTCGCGACGGTATTTAGCTCCTTTCCCTTTTTTATTGGATCCTGCCATCCTCGCGAGGGTTTCTTTTATCTGACGCTGTACTTCTTCCTCATCGACAACCGTTTTCAAGGGCTTTTTAAACTTATCTTTGGGAAGTTTTGCCTGCATACTACTGCCACCAGGTGTTGTTTTTTTACCGTGATCAAGCGGAAAATGCTCAATATCAACTTTCTGATTTGAGAAGCGCTCCCGTTTTTTCTTCCGTTTGATATCTTCTTCCTTTTCAGTAAAACTTTTTTTACTTTCGACAGCAAGCCGTGCCTTTTCTTCACGCTCTTTTTTCTTTTGCTCTTTTGTTTTTGGTTTCGGACGAGTAGTCTGGTTTATTAAATCAAGGTCAATTTTCCCCAATACTACGGGAGTTTTATCCAACACCGGTATTGATATAGAAAAAAGTTCTTCTTCATTATTCTCCTGCGAATTTTCGTCAGAATCTACTATTTTCTCCGAATGGTCTTCCTGAACATCAACCTTATCCACCACCTTATTTTCGTTTATTATTTCCTTTTCTGTTTTGACAACTACTTCTTCCGGCCGTAAAGAATCTGCTGGTTGTTGCACTTCATCTGCTTTACTTTCTTCCAAAACAGGTGCCTGTTCTTCAGATTTCCTGCTATCGGCTACCGTCGGTTCTTCATTACTCACAACCGGGACTTCAACATCTTTTACTTCAGACTTTTCCACCTCGGAAACTGGCTCAGTGATATGCTCCGGTTCTTTTTTAACAGGAACAGGAACAGGTTCTGGTGCTACCGGCTCCACTTTCCTGGTCTTGGCATCAAGATCAATTTTTCCAACCTGCTTGATAGAAGGTATCTGATCTTTAGGTATTTCAACAGGAATGATATTTTCTGCTTTATCTGCCGGTATATTCTCGCCATAACCTTCAAGCGCAACAGTAGATGACTTTTCTTTCTGATGACGTTCCTGACTAATCCGCTCTGACTCCATTTTCAGGGCCATATCTTTGTTGAACTCTTTAACCAACAACAAGTGTAGTTCATCCGACAACTTCAAGTTGGGATCAACCGCAATCTTATTTCCTTTTTTAGCTAAAAAATCAACTGCAGTAGTTATACCGATATTTAATTCTTTACAAGCTTTACTTAATCTAATGGGCATGTTTTAATCTAAAATTTTTTAAGTAAGTTTTATGAAATCAAAAGCAGGAATCATCTGGCAAAACATCTGTTTTACCAATTGCTTATAATTCTTCCTCTTCAAATTCAGCACGCAAAATAGCGAGCACTTCATCTATAGTTTCCTCTTCCAAATCAGTTCGTCTGATCAAATCCTGACGGGGAACAGCAAGGACACTTTTTGCCGTATCATAGCCAATATTTTTGAAAGCATCAATTACCCACTGTTCTATTTCATCGTTAAATTCATCTAAGTAGATATCTTCTGTTTCTTCTTCGTCGTCCAGCTCACGATAAACATCAAGCGTATATCCCGTCAACATACTGGCTAATTTTATATTCAATCCACCTTTCCCTATCGCCTGAGAAACTTCTTCCGGCTTCATATAAATTTCGGCCTTTTTTTCAACCTCATTGAAACGGATAGAAGAAATTTTAGCCGGACTTAATGAGCGCTGAATAAACAAACTGATATTGCTTGTGTAATTGATTACATCAATATTTTCGTTACGCAATTCACGTACAATTCCATGAATACGAGATCCCTTCACACCCACGCAGGCACCAACCGGATCAATGCGATCGTCATATGACTCAACAGCTACCTTGGCTCTTTCCCCAGGCATACGGGCAATCTTTTTAATGGTAATCAATCCTTCGTTGATTTCAGGAACTTCCAGCTCGAATAGCCTTTCCAGAAAAACCGGAGAAACCCTCGACAGAATGATCTTAGGATTGTTGTTTTTATTTTCAACCATGGCAACTACTGCACGAACTGTATCTCCCTTACGGTAAAAATCGGATGGAATCTGTTCTGATTTTGGCAAATACAATTCATTGCCTTCATCATCGATCAGCAACATTTCTTTTTTCCATATCTGATACAATTCAGCACTGACAATCTGACCTACCTTTTCACTGTATTTGGCAAACACATTTTCTTTCTGGAGTTCCAGAATTTTCGATGATAAGGTCTGCCTGAGGTTCAAGATAGCCCTACGACCAAAGCCCATAAAATCAACCGTATCAGTAACTTCTTCACCTACTTCGTAATCTTCATCTATTTTTTTCGCTTCCGAAAGTTTGATTTCCAGATTGTCATCTTCAAAGTCGTCATCTTCTACCACCATACGGTTACGATAAATCTCGAAGTCACCTTTATCTGGATTAATGATCACATCGTAATTATCATCACTTCCAAACATTTTCGCGATAACACTCCGGAAAGATTCTTCCATCACGGAAATCAGCGTGGTTCTGTCGATACTTTTTAATTCCTTAAACTCTGAAAAGGTATCAATTAAATTAATCGTTTCTTTTTTGCTCATGGCTTATTTGAATCTAATGATCAGTTTTGTTGTTTTTATATTATTGAATGACAATGTTATTTCTTCCTGAATCGTTGTTTTACGTTTTGCAGCTTCTGTTTTGATAATTCTTTCCACTGTCAGCACTATACCCTCTGAAGTTACAGAATTCAGCACCCCCGTTAATTTTTTACCTTCTGAAGTCAAGACTTCTACTTCTTTTCCTAAATTTTTCTCGTACTGTTTCAATATTTTAAATGGTGAGCTTAAACCGGCAGAACTGACTTCAAGTTCATAGTCCTCCACTTCACGATCCAGTTTTGATTCGATATAGCGGTTTAACTCCACACAATCGTCAAGTGAGACTCCCTTAAACGAATCTATTTCAACCTGAATTCGGTTATCTGAAGTCACTTTAATATCCACAAGATAACATTCATTCTCCTGAAGATACGACTCAACTATCTGACTAACAATACTTTTATCTAACATGTTTTGATTAGCTTCAACAATAAAGGGGACTACCGTCCCCTCCACCTTTCAAATATCGCACGCAAAGATAGTGTTTTTTTCTTAAACTACAAATTTAATTCATTATCTCTCTTCATATTGTTTCTGATAATAAGACTGATATTGACCACTTGTAACGTTGTCCATCCATTCCTGATTGGCCAGGTACCAATCAACAGTTTTTTCCAGTCCCTCTTCAAACTGAAGCGAAGGTTTCCATCCCAATTCCCGCTGCAACTTAGTGGAATCGATGGCATATCGTAAGTCATGACCGGCACGGTCTTTCACAAAAGTAATCAATTTAGCCGACTCTCCCGGTTCACGATTCAGTTTCCTGTCCATGATTTCACAAAGTTTTTTTATCAAATCGATATTGGTCCATTCATTATTACCTCCTATATTATAGGTTTCACCATTTATTCCCTTGTGAAAAATTACATCGATGGCACGGGCATGATCATTTACCCATAACCAGTCACGTATATTTTCTCCTTTCCCATAAATGGGAATTGTTCTTTTATTCTTAATATTATTGATCGAGAGGGGTATTAGTTTTTCCGGGAAATGGTTAGCACCATAATTGTTCGAACAATTGGAAATGACCACGGGCAATCCATAAGTATGGTAATAAGCCCGTACAAAATGATCGGAAGATGCTTTTGCTGCTGAATACGGACTTCTCGGGTCGTAGGCAGTCTCTTCCGTAAAGAAACCTGTTTCACCCAACGAGCCATATACCTCATCAGTCGAGATATGATAAAAGCGCTTCCCTTTCATATTGTCTTTCCAGCTTTCTTTGGCAACATTCAACAAATTAGCGGTACCAAATACATTGGTTCTGATGAAGGCGAAGGGATCGGTAATTGACCGGTCAACATGCGACTCTGCTGCCAGGTGAATTACACCATCAAATTGATATGTTGCAAACAACTCCGAAATGAACACTTCATCTGTAATATCTCCTTTTACAAAGGTATAATTGGGCAATCCGTCGATATCTTTTAAGTTTTCAAGATTACCAGCATAAGTCAGCGCATCTAAATTAACAACGTGATAATCCGGATACTTAGTTACAAACAAACGAACAACATGCGAGCCTATAAATCCGGCTCCTCCGGTAATTAATAATGTTTTCAAAGTCATAATTATTAAAATTTTAGTTAGCAGGTACAAAAATACACAGAAAATTGGTGTTTAAAAATTTATTGCATTTTTTCTGGAAAAAGTACGTAATTCCGGAATTTTTATTATAATTTTGTCTCGTGGAAAATATTTTCAGGAACATAGAAAAGCTGTTGGCGAATAACGATCATGCCGTTGTTCCGGGTTTGGGAGGTTTTGTTGTACAACATCAACCTGCACAAATCTCGGGTAAATACATGCTGCCTCCCCGTGCAACAATCAGTTTCAATCCACTTATCAGTCATAACGACGGTATGCTGGCTGTTGAAATTTCACGTGAAAATGGAATCAGTTATCGTGAAGCAGCCGGTATTGCAGAAAAAGAAACCAAAGAATTTCTATCAAAACTAAAAACGCACCGGAAACTGGTATTCGGGCGTTTAGGCTCTTTTTTACTGGAAAATGATACGCATTTGATTTTCACTCCGGCCACTGACTTATCTTTTCTACCGGCGAATTTCGGTTTACAGGAGTTGTTGCTACCCCAAAAAGCGACACCATACAGGGACATTGTTCTTACTATTCCGGCAAAGAAACTGATGAAATATGCGGCTATTTTCATCACCTTTGTCGCATTGCTGTTTTCCTCTCATCTCAACGAATCTACCGATATCGTCACCAAAGCAGATTTCAGTCAGCTAAACCGGATTGACCTACCTGAAATAACCATTACACCCTCTATTAATACCCCCCATCAGACCAAACGAATAACTGATGAAGTTCGAACAAACACAAACAGCTACAAAGTAATTGTCGCAGCTTTTGATTCAGAAGAAAAAGCCAGGCTGTTGTGCAACAAGCTCATGGAAGAAGACTATCCTAAATCAGAAATTATTGTGACAAACAACAATACCAGGGTTGCCATCCGCTCTTTTAGCAACATTGTCTCCGCGGTTAATTACATGGAACAGATACGCCGTCAGGACAACCGTTTCACGGACGCCTGGGTAATGAAGAGTGAATAGTGGTTA
>JAQVNN010000078.1 GCA_028703105.1 Paludibacter sp.
AGCGGAGTGGAAATAACCACGCCGTCAATGTCCTTCGATTCCAGCATTTTTCGGTAGTCGGTATAGGTTTTGGCCGTAGGACAAAGATCTGAAGCTATTTTCAGATTCGGCGGATAATCATCGCATAAAGCTACGATCTCGGCATGCGGAACTTTCAGCAGGTTATGTAAATGGTAAACACCTCTCGAACCTGTTCCGATGAGGGCAATGCGCGCTTTACGGTTTTTAATTTCATTGAGTTTTTCGGGAGTACATGATTGCAACCAAGGCATAGATCCCAGCAACAAAGATCCTCCGGCAATATATCCTAAATCCTTGATGAATTGCCGAAGTCCCAGGTTAATTTGATTACTTTTATTTGTTACACTCATGCTAGAATTTGCGTATTAATATATCTGACACATCAAAATTATTTAAAATTCTCTTACTTTCCTCTTTTTTTGCAATCATTAATGTTGTACTTAATACTTCGGCATCAATCGAATTTTTTGTTTTTACACATACTATTTTTTTTTCGTCAATATAACTTCCGGTAAATGGATTAATAATGTGTCTTGAATTTAATGGGATATTTCCTGAAGTTGATAATGCTTCATTTTTAAGATTAAATTCTCCCCATATTTCATCCTTATTATTAGGATTTTCTACTCCAACCAGCCAGAAATCTCCCTGTGGATTAGCTCCTAAACCATAAATAGAACTATTTCCAAAGTTACAAAAAGAGTTTTTAATTTTGCGTTTTTTTAATATATCATTAATTTTTTCAACTGCATAACCTTTCGCAATACCACCAAAATCAATACTAATATCTTCATCCAGAAATGAAACAGATTTGCTCTGTTCAACGAGTAAAACATTATCGAAATTTTTTCGTGTTACATCAAACAGACCAAGAGTTTGTGCATGATACCTTTTACAATCAACAAGAATTTTCATCATTTCAGCACTAACAATACACGAAGAATTACAATTATTTACTTGAGATACCTCACTCATTTTATCAAAACGATTAAATATTTTGTTTAGACGGAGCAATTCAAATTTTATATCATTCCAAATATTTTCTCCTATAACAATATTATCAACTACAATTAAAATATCGAATCTTGTCCCCATGATATTAAGCATTGAACCATGTAAAAGGCCAGAAGATTCATAATAATTATAGTATGAAGAACTCATTTTATTTAAAGCTGTTTGCTAATTCAAATGCAGTTGAGGTAATATAGTACTTTGTTAACATATTTGCAATCTCCCAGCCTGGCATGTTCCCTTTGATCAAAAAGTCAAAGTATTTTTCTGCAACTCTGGAGAAATGTTCTTCATGACCTTCCCTCTTATCTACCGGAATATCTATCCTGATTTTGTCGCCTTCTTTTTTCAACGAAATAAAAGGATAAATTTGCTGCAATTGTCTTATCTCCTTATCAAGCGCTTTATCAAAAGTTTTCTGATTTGCTTTTGCTGCTTTCCTGATGTAGAGCTGAGGGACGAAAGCCTGCTCTTTATTCTGAAGAATCATGCAGGTTGCCCTGCTCCCTTTAATCACCGAACTATAGGTATCGCCGCTTCCTGACGGCGCTTCAAAATTCCAAATTACCTTCAATGCAATGTTCACCCCTTTTATTCGGTACTGGATTTCTCCGTTGGCATACACTTTCAGCAAAGAACCGGAAACATATTTGGTCAGATATTCGGGGAAACTGTTGAGTTGGGTTGACAGGGAAAACTGTTTCAGACTCAGATCCGTCGTCCAGTGTCTGGCCGACTGCAGGCTCACATCCCGGTTATAATCCAGCGCCACATCAGGAAAACACTGCCAGTTGACGATATCGATCAGATGGGTGGTCACGTCCACAATGCCTTCACCCTGTTGCTCCACATCATAATACCATGCAGGACGGATCAGGGGATTTCCCGAAACATTTTTATAAAAATGATGAACACTTTCCACATAAACGGCTGGTTGTGCCTGAGTTCCTTGTTCCAGTTCTCCGAAAAGTTCATTATTGCTGATAAGTTCCCGTTCTATGATATTCAGAATATCATAGCGTTCTGTCATCAGATCGTATAGCAAAACGCCTTTTTCCCTGGCAATAGCAAAAGATTGCTTCAGCAATTCAAATTGTTCTTTGTTGATAGCCATGGGCTTATCGGCCAACACATTGAAACCGGCCAACACAGATTGATGAATGTAAGCAGTCTTCTTCTGATTGTTTCCGGCCAGCACCACTACATTGCCTTTCTTCTCCGATAACATTCTTGGGAAGAAATCTTCTTTTGAATACACTGATTCTTT
This sequence comes from Paludibacter sp., assembly GCA_028703105.1. Lineage (GTDB taxonomy): Bacteria > Bacteroidota > Bacteroidia > Bacteroidales > Paludibacteraceae > Paludibacter. Next base: position 2,300 of record JAQVNN010000078.1, read on the forward strand.
CCACGAAGTGGGATGTTGTGGATGTTGATTATAGGAAGCTATGCGTTGCATGTGTTGTGTCAGCTCCGTTCCCTGTGGTGCGTAGACATACACACTGTCGTTTATTCGCGCATTGCTGGTTTTCTGAAGCAAATCAGCATGAAAATGTCCGGGATCAAGCAGAAGCAGTTTCACCTCTCCATCCTTTCCGGTAAACTCAGCTGATTTAATTCTCGGCTGACAAGCTAAAAGCAACACGGTAAAAGATCCCAAAATAGTAATTCTATTTATAAAGTTCATAAAATCTACCCTTTCTTATTTTTTCAACTTTTTAATCAATCCTTTAGCTTCTTTCTGACTTTTTTTCATAGCATCAGCAATTGTTACGGTTTTGCCTCCTTTTTCCTTGCTCATGTCAGCAGCTTCAATAAAAGCAAATATTTCAAGGGTTTCTTCTTTGGAAATGGGTGGAACTTTGGTTTTAAAAAACTGAACAATTTCCACCAATAAAGGATCATAACCACTATAACCTCCTGCCGGGACAACGTTTTTGTCGGTTATTGCCAAACCGCCATAAGAAGACATGCCATCTCTGATACCACGAACAGTTCCAATTCTTCCATCACTCCATTTTCCGACAATAAAGTCAGATCCTTCAGTGTTGGTACGTTGAACAGACTCACATCCTTTACCCATGATTGTGTACATGATTTCTACACCATGTATAGTATACCAGGCCAAATCAGCATGTGATGGTTCCATTCTACCCGGCGAAAAGGCATCAACTCCAAATACTTTTCCCATTTCGCCTTTTCTCAATTTTTGATTATCTGGAGAATACCTAAGAGCAGAAGATGAAAACAATGGAACATGGTATTTTTCAGCCATTTTATAAATTGCAATTGCCTGTGCTAAGTTTGCTCCGATTGGTTTATCGATAAATACAGGCTTCCCTGCTTTAAAAATTAGCAACGCTTGTTCAAGGTGTAAATTTCCATCGTTAGTTTCCAGCATTACGCAATCCACCTCTTTCAACATTTCTTCAATAGAGTTTGAAATTTTCACGCCATATTTCTTTACTTCTTCCGTATATTTAGGAATGCGATCATAACTTGATTTAATAGTTTTTGAGCCATAAGGATATGCTGCTACTACTTTAAAACCTGCATATTCAGGCTTAGAAATTTCAGCATTCAATGATTTTACAAATTCAGGTGCATGAGAGGTGTCGAGACCGATAATACCTACCCTGATTTCTCCTTTAACAATGAAAGTAATTAATAGAAAAAAAACTATCAAAGAAAAATAAAATTTGGATTTCATGTTAGTAAGATGTTTTTAGTGGTTTAATATCCTTTTTTACCATATAAGGCATAAAAGCTTTATAAGTTGATTTCTACTGATAAAAGCTGAGTAAACTCATCGATATTTCTTAAATATAAAGTAGTATAGTCAGATATGAATCATGTTTTATTTATGTGACTCATGTGGTTAATTTTTCCATTAATCATGAAAGAGCTTTCATTGTCCAAATATAATATTGCGTTTTCTTTTGTCCTCAGAATGGTTGCAGGTAATGCTTCCGAAACCGTATCCGTTAGAGCTTTGTAAACTGCATTCGCCTTGTTGCGGGCAGGTACGACACAAAACATGTATTTTGCCTTTAATAAGGTAGGAATCGTTAATGTAATTGCATGGGTAGGAACAGACTCCAGTATTTCAAAACATTTTTCATTGACCTGTTGTTGTCTGCAAACCAGATCTAATTTAACTACCTTAACCCATGCAGGATCATTAAAATCAGCTATATGTGGATCATTAAAAGCAATGTGCCCGTTTTCACCAATACCCAGGCATACCACATCAACCGGATGCTCAATCAGTAGCTTCGTGTATCGTTCACATTCCGCTTCAACATACTGTGCCTGTGGATTGATGTAATATACGTTTTTAAATGGAACCTTATCGAAAAGCCTTTCTCTCAGAAAATTTCCAAATGCCTGAGGATCATTTCTGTCCAAACCGATATACTCATCCATGTGGAAAGCATTAATCTTTTGCCATTCAATTGTTTTATCCTGAATCAGATGATCCATAAATTCCTGTTGTGATGGTGCCGCTGCAAAGATCATGTTGAGTTCTTCTTTTACAGCTAATAGCTCACAAATTTTTTCTGCTACTTCAACAGCTGCTTTTTGTCCCATTTCTTTGCGTGTAGGCAAAATTTTAACGGTTAATTTTTCAGTCACTAAAGTAGTCATTTTTTTTTCAATGTGAGTTAATAACATTTCTATCTTTTATTTTAGTTGATATTTTCAATATCCTCACTTAGTACTGATATTGAGTTCATTCATCAGAACGACACAAAAGTAGGGCTTCGTTTTGAATGAAGTTGTTTAAAAAGAGTAAATGCATCTTCAAAAAGCGTCATTCTGATCAGTTCTGAGAAAATATTTGATAAAATTCAATTCAAATATTATTTTAATCTTTTTAGGAAAAACTTAATTGAAAGTTGTAACAAATTAATCTTACTCCAAAATTAAGTTGATATTAATAAAAGATGATCAGTTATCATAATAAATCGACAATCAATTTAACAAATCCTTCATTTCTTTTTTGATTGTCAGCACATCAATTGAAACAACTTTCACAGGTTTCTTGAGAATAATATTAGCTATGCGACTTGCTTCATATAGCTTACCTTCTTTTTTATATAAAATAGCCAACCTGTATAATGGAGTAAACCGATTAGGTATCATTTTATGCGCAAGAAGTAAACATTTTTCTGCTTTATGGTACTGCTTCAGATGTGTATAATTATCGGCTAACAGAAGTTGTAAATCAATATCATTATAGAAATCAGCGCACTCTTTTAATAATTTTGTACTTTCCCTCCATTCACCAATATAGTTTAGTTCTGCTCCATAATTGTAAAGAAATAAACCATTTTTATTCATCGTCTTATACAGTTGGGCATATTCTGGCATTACTTTCTTAGTCTCTCCTGCCAGTGACTGTTGTGCAATAATATTCCATCTATATTCATTCTTAAACATTTTAATTGTCACGGTTAATAATATAATACAAGCAAAGGTCAATGGTGGTTTTATAAACATTGAAATTTGTTGAGGTACAACCAAAACATCTTGCTCATGTTTCATAATGACAGCAATGGAAAACAAAGCAACAATCCGTATAAAAGGATAGCACAAAAAGTAAGAGAAACATCCGAATACAGCTACCCCAATAACACAAAGCAAAGCATAAAATTTTTCAATACTTTTGTTCCTTTTATATTCACGAATGAGACAATAAATACAAAGCCCCATCAACAAACCACCTGTTAACCCTAGTTCAACCAGTAATAAAAGGAACTCGTTAAACGGATGTTTTACAATACCTGCCAGCATAGCATATCTGCTATATGGATGAATTTTAAAATAATCGGCCTGATAAAGCATATATTCCCGCTCAAAGCTACCAACACCATGTCCAAACAACGGTTTATCAACTATCATTTGAGTAGAACATTGCCATATTAACAAGCGCCCATCAGCTGAATCTTTCTTTACAAAATACAAACCGAAAATAAGAGCAATTATAATTATGCTACTTACGACTACTTTCAACTTTTTACTGAATTGAATATTCAGGACATAAAATAACCAGATTAACAGTATTACCACTAAACCCACTATGCCGGCACGCGAACCGGATAAAATAACAGAGACCAAAATAAATCCTACACTCAAAGCTCCTAATAATCGGACAATGGTTTTCTTTTCGAAGAATAAATACAGTGCAAAAGGAAACACAACCACTAAAGAAACCGCAAATCCGGTTGGATTATCGAAACTTCCGTTTATGCGAAATGAATTTATATCGTTATTCGTCCAATTCAGATATTGAGCGATACCATAAGCTGCCTGAATAATTCCGAGTATTACGATACCGACAAAAATCAATTGTTGATCCAACCGGATTCTTCTAACAAGCATATAAAATAACAAAAGAGAAGTACTGGAAAGAATCCATTCGAAAGATAAACTTCTTAAATATGCATTATAGAGAATTGCTGACAATAAAAATCCCATTACTAAAATTTCAGATACAGAAATGCTCCATGCTTGATTTTTCTCATTCAATATGTAAGAAAAAATTATAAAAACATAACAACCAATGATAGAAATATAACGTGTTGAAGTAACCGGATTTGCAAATGATTCTGAAACTAAGAACAAACTTAATGCTAAGAGAGAAAATAAATATATAGAAATTAATTTTCGCATAAAAAAATTTAGAGGAGTTTAAATAATATTTTTTCCCTCTGGTTAAACAACCGAATCTGACGCTAAACCCATGGGGTACATAAAAATGGCTATAATGATTTTTTCAGAATGTTTTTAGCCGTGGGGAACATCACACAGACATACCCCACGGACATATTTTTTTTAATTTTGATTCGTATCACGTATGATAGTACCTAGAAAATTTAATATCGTAGAGTCTCTTTTCTCTTCATTATAAGTCCAGACACCAGCATTGTACCAAATATCTTTAGATAAACTTTTGATATATTTTTCTTTGTTTTTTTCCCCGATTTCAGTGAAAAACCATTTTAAAACCATACAAGCATGCTCTTTCTTGCTAATGAACATATCGGTACAATAATTGAATTTCTCTTTATATGCAGACCTGAGTGGTATGTTCAAAAAAGCAACGGAATCGGCATTAAAACTATTTCTTGCATAGTTTCCTGTAATAATAGTTGTATAATGATGAATATTTATTGTATCGGTAATTGAATTGTTGCAACAATTCAGATTGAGCATCTGTCCTATTTCACCCTTAATTATTTCACTCATCATAAAACCATAACGAGGCATAGGATCATACATCAAAATACATTCATTATCATCAGATTGTATCACCGGACAGTATAGAGTATTAATTTCACTGATTTTCAAGATTTCTAAAAACTTTAAATCAGTAAAATTTTCAGGTATTTTGCAGTTAATATTATATATCTCTGATACATAGTCAGCATACATTGGGAACGATCGTTTTTCAAATTTATTTTCTTGTGAAAAAACCAGCATGTTTATAAAAGAAATAAAGATTAGTAAAATGAACTTTTGTAAATTTATCATTGTATTTTATGTTAAAGTTTCATTTGATTATTAGGCTGAATGAATGAATGGATAAAAATGTTTAATCGCATCCCCAAGCTTGATAGCTATTGACAATTTGATTTGTATCTGCGATATGCATTCCACCTCCGATATAATCAGAATAAACCAAACTCCCATTTGAACAAGATATTAAAACTCCCGCATGGTACTCGCCAGAGATATTCATCACCACAACGACTTTTTGCCCTGAGGGAGGCATGCCATTATTATTACTAAATGTGTTATCAGTAAGTGTTATTTGCTGACCATTAAGGTATTGATCACATGTAGTAATAAATGAACTAAGTGGTACGCCTAAAGTTCCCCATTGAGCTTGTGCCCATGAATTGACATCATTATAGGTTGTAGAACCAAAATTATTTGGCACACTTCTTATAGAAGGTGCCGCACAATCGTAAAACACTCCGGTTCAGTACAACTTGTACCACTCCGATGTTCGGCGGGATGTCTTCGCTCAATCTCTGATAAAAAGAATTTGTAAACTCCATCTAACTGCCACAACAATTTACACCATATACCAGATCCTGAGTCAAGCTCGTCACGAAGTACATACAAATGATTATATCAATTTTCTACGGCCTGTTTTCAGGTATTTCTGAGTTAAGAAAATCTCGTACTGGAGCATATCTTTTTTCTGAATCATAAGTCCATGCTCCGTCAATATACCAGATACTTTTAGATAGACCTTTGATATATTTATCCTTATCTTTATTTCCGGCTTCAGTAAAAAACCATTTTAAGATCATACTTGCATGTTCTTTCTTGATGATAAACATACTTGTGCAATAAGTGTATGTATCTTTATAAGCTGATTCGAGAGGTATGTCCATAAAGATAACAGAATCGGCATTAAACATATTTTTTGCATAGCTTCCTGAAATAATAGTTGCATAATATTCAATGTTAGTTGTATCTGTATTTAAACAGTCACAACAGTTTAAACTCTGCATCCACCTTATTTCACTTTTGATTAAATTTCTTACTAAGACATTATATTGTAATAAAAGATCATACATCAAAATACATTCTTTATCATTAGATTGTATCACTGGGCAATAGACTCCCATTCTATAATCATCTTTTCTGATTTTCAAAAACTCCATATATTTCAAATCAGTAAAATTCTCTGGTATTTTGCAGTTGATATTATATATTTTTGATACATAGTCTGTATACATTGAAAATGATAGCTTCTCATATTTATTTTCTTGCGAAAACACCAATCCTTTAATACAAAGGATTATAGCGAATAAATAACCTTTTTTTGAATTCTTCATCTTTCTTGCTTTAGAATTACACTTCATTTTATGAGTTTTGACAGCCTGTATATAAAGCTTGTTTTATTTACATCCTGAGGCTTGATAGGCATTGAGAATATTAGACGTAAACGTCACTCTTTCAGTACCATCAGTGTCCCGATACCAAACAGCCCCACCAAAACACATAATAAGAACTGCTGCATGACCTATTGATGTATTATTAATTAACGCAACTATGACCTTTTGTCCTGATGGAGGGACACCATTATTACTACTAAAAGTATTATCGTCAAGAGTAATTTGATATCCATTAAGAAAATGACCACAAGCATCAACAAATGATGAAGCTGGCACCCCATAATTTCCATATGTATTTGTAATCCAATCATTTACATCACTATATGATGACGTACCACCAAATGTATAGATTACATTCCATATAGCTTGTTGTACACAATCAGTGCCTGAATTTGTCCCCCCATCTTCTGAGTCACTTTTAAAACGTGGTGATTTATGTTTAAACTTGTCATTGAGTTGATTTGAACAGATTATTCCATTTCTGAACATGTTAAACAAATCTTCCGAGATATTTATCTGACTTCCTGAAGTCCATTTTGTCTTGTATGTTCCATTCTCCTTAGTAATTTCCATACGTTGATAAGCCTTTATAAATGTCTGCCTATCTGCATCAGACAATTTTAGCGAATGATTGTTGTCACTTAGTGTTAAATACGGTAAACCAATAATATCTTGATCTATATTGAAATCATTTTGACATCCTCCAAAGAAAACGCTTACAACCATTAGCGTGGCTAACAGCATCATACTGAACTTAAAATTATGTTTATCAATTTTCATTTTTATAAATTTCTTTATGTTTATATTTTATCTGTTATCTCCTCTTTCGCAGGCATATTCATTCGTAATTTAACCCAAACTTTGTTGAAATAAATTATAGTTGTGTAATTATTTAGTCCACTTGTGCCGCCTCCTTTCCTTTAATATTTTATTAGCATATTTTTCAACAACATTCAGTTTTCTGTTATATCTAACCCGAATTAATTTAATAGGTATAGTTATTTTAATAA
>JAQVNN010000079.1 GCA_028703105.1 Paludibacter sp.
TTTTTAAATGAAAAAACCTTTCTCACATCGAGTGAGAAAGGTTTTCAATATTTCTTATACTTATCTACATACCAAACTCACTCTTACTGCTTTTGTAAAAGAATAATAATACCGAGTAGTAAAATATGTAGAAAATTGTTATTCATTGCACATTACTTAGTTGCGTGTGCAAAGATACATTATTTTTATAAAACAACAAGTTTAAAGCAAAAAAAATAATATTTTTTTAGTCATACGACAAATAACCTACCGGATTGACAGGTTTTTGGTCTTTCTCCTTTTGCGATGCCAGCTCGGTTAATGCCTGATAAATTTCGTTGAACTGCATGTTGGTATCAAGTTCTAATTGCTTTATTTTTTGACTAAGTTCGTCATATCCGTGTACTAATCTTCTCAATTCAACAAAAGCCCGCATAATCTGGATGTTAATTTCTATTGCCGTTTTACTTCTTATAACTGATGATAGCATGGCGACTCCCTGTTCAGTAAAAGCAAATATTCTGCTAGAGCCTATGTTGTAACCTTGGGGTATCACAAATTGTGATACCCCTTTGTCTATCAGTGATATAGATTCATTTTTTGTGAGTTCAAACAAGAAGTCAGATGGAAATCTCTCAATATTTCTTCTAACAGCTTGTTTTTAAAACCCTGTTCTCAATTTGATATAATTCTGCCAGATGGAAGTCAAGCATCACTTTATGACCTCTAATCTCAAAGATTTTATTTTGAATAATTTGGAGTTCCATAGTCAAATTTGATAATGTGTTTGCAAAAATAATCTTGTAAAATTATAAGGGAAAGGGTTGCTGTGAATTCTTGACGTTTTGCATGAAAAATTTTACATTTTGCACAGTTTCCAAAATTATGTGTATCTTTGTCGCCGGAATTGAAACAAACCATATTGATTGTGTTTAATTCCACTAATTGGGGGTGCCTTTAATAAATACGGGCTGAGATCATACCCTTTGAACCTGGACGGATAATGCCGTCGAGGGAAAAAGCAAATCTCCGTTATCATTTTTGGACTCTCAGAATAAATTATTAATCAACAATTTAATTAATTTGTTATGAGAAAATTTTGTTTAGCAGTTTCTGTGCTGCTTGCTTTTGTGACCGTTACGGCACAATCGACACAGAAAAAAGATTCGTTGCACATCATGCTGGATGAGATTACAGTTTCATCCTTGCGTGCAAATGAAAAGTCTGCAGTTTCTTACAGCAATGTTTCAGCTGAAGAAATTGGAAAACGAAATGCGGGTCAGGATATTCCTTATCTGCTGTCACTCACACCTTCTTTTGTAGCCACTTCGGATGCCGGAACGGGTATTGGCTACACCGGTTATCGTATTCGTGGAACAGATGCCAACCGGGTAAATGTTACCGTGAATGGTGTGCCACTTAACGATCCTGAATCGCACGGGGTGTTTTTTGTGAATATGCCTGATTTTGCGTCGTCATTATCATCTGTGCAGATTCAGCGTGGTGTTGGGACTTCAACCAATGGCGCTGCTGCTTTTGGAGCCAGTATTAATATGCAAACAGAAAAACTAAATCCAGAAGCGTATGCTGAGATTTCTACTACCTATGGTTCTTTTAATACCAATAAAAATATGTTAAAAGCAGGTACAGGATTGATGAATGAGCGATGGGCTTTTGATGCCCGCTTGTCCAACGTTACTTCCGATGGATATATTGACAGAGCCTGGGTGGATATGAAATCTTATTATTTCTCAGGGGGGTATTATGGTGAAAAATCAACTTTGAAATTTATCACCTTTGGAGGAAATGAAAAAACGTATCAGGCGTGGAATGGGGTCTCTTCGGATCTTTTGCTAAGCAACCGGACTTATAATGAACTGGGTAAGTATGAAGATGCAGATGGAAATACTAAGTTTTACGACAATCAAACGGATAATTATACTCAGAATCATTATCAACTACACTGGAATCAGGTATTGAATGATGAATTGTTTTTCAATGCATCTGCTCATTATACAAGGGGGAAGGGTTTTTATGAAGAATATAAAACCAAAAGATATTATGATGAGTATGGGTTGACGCCCGATACGATCAATGGTGTAGCACAGCCTACGACTGATCTGGTAAGAAGAAAATGGCTGGATAATCATTTTGCCGGTTTGATTTGGGCGCTTAATTATCGGAAAAATAATGTAAATGCCTCATTAGGCGGAGGTGTAAACAGATATGACGGAGATCATTTCGGTAAAGTAATATGGGTGAAAAATGCTCAGCAACTGGATCCGGATCATGAGTGGTATCGCAGTCGTTCTGTTAAAGATGATGCCAATATATACCTGAAAACCAATGTTGTTTTTTGGGAGAAATTTACTGCTACAGCTGATTTACAGTACAGATACATTCAGCATACGATGAAGGGACAAAATGATAAGTTTGATTGGGATACTTATTCCATGCGTCCGTTGGACATCAACAAAACATTTCATTTTTTTAATCCTAAATTCGGATTGACTTATCAACTGACTAAAAACCAGGACGTCTATGTTTCCTATTCTGTAGCTAACAGAGAGCCAAACAGGAATAATTATACTGATGCCGGCAAGGATGAGCATCCGGTGAGTGAGAGGTTGTTTGACACAGAACTTGGCTACCGGGTCAAAAATCAACGTTTTACAGGAGGAATCAATGCTTACTACATGAAATATAAAAATCAGCTGGTGTTAACCGGTAAAGTAAGTGAGATAGGGGAGCCTCTAACATCCAATGTAGAAAATAGTTATCGTGCCGGCATTGAGTTAGTTGCAGGTCTGAAAATTATTTCAGGATTACGCTGGGATGGGAATTTAACCCTGAGTCAGAATAAAATACTGAATTATACGGATGTTGCTTATGTTGATTATAATCCGGATGATCAGGTAAATACATATCATAAATCAACGAATATTGCTTATTCTCCTGATGTTGTGTTTAACAGTGCTTTTAGTTATGTGTACGGAAATTTGGAAGCAGGCTTTAGTAGCCAGTATGTGGGAAAACAATATCTGGATAATTCCTCAGACAATGAAAAAGCAATTGATGACTACTTTGTTAATAATATATCTGTAAGATATTCATTACCTGTTAAAAATATTCGTTCAATAGATTTTCTTCTGATGATCAATAATGTTTTTAATGAAAGATATGAAACAAATGGTTATGCCTGGTCGGAGTTCTATTCGGGTGATGCTAAGCGTTATAACTACAAGTATTTTTTTCCACAAGCAGGAATCAATTTCTTAGCCGGTGTGACATTCAAATTTTAATCTGAAACAAACACACATACCATAAACAGGGTATGAAAATACCATCACCCTGTTATTGCAGCAGCTTTCGGGCTGCTGTATTTTTGTCTTGTCATCAAATCATAATTTAATTCAACCGAAATAAAACGAAAAAGTATGTCGAAAATAGCAAAGAATTTAACTGAACTGATAGGAAACACCCCCCTGGTGCAATTATCCAACTTCGCGGTTAATAAAGGATTAACAGCAAATGTGATAGCCAAGATGGAATCGTTTAATCCGTTGGGTTGTGTCAAGGAGCGTATCGCACTCTCTATGATTGAGGATGCAGAGGCAAAAGGAATCCTGAAGAAAGGAGTTGAAATTGTTGAACCTACAAGTGGAAATACAGGTATAGGTCTTGCTTTTGTAGCTGCAATCAAAGGATATAAACTGACACTTACCATGCCCGAAACAATGAGTGTGGAGCGTCGTAATCTGTTGAAAGCACTGGGAGCTAATCTTGTGTTGACTCCCGGACCGGAAGGAATGAAGGGTGCTATCGCAAAAGCAAATGAAATTGCCACTGAAAAAGGGGCATTTTTACCACAACAATTTGAAAACGCCGCTAATCCTAAGATTCATGCCGAAACAACCGGAGAAGAAGTGTGGAGAGACACGGATGGTAAAGTTGATATTTTTGTTGGTGGTGTAGGTACCGGCGGCACAATTACAGGTGTAGGTGCTACGTTGAAAAAATACAATTCCAATGTTCAGATTGTAGCTGTAGAGCCGGCAGATTCCCCCGTTTTATCGGGTGGTAATCCCGGTCCGCATAAAATACAAGGTATTGGGGCAGGGTTTATTCCCCAAAATTATAATTCCGAAGTGGTGGATGAAGTCATTACCGTATCCAATGATCAGGCAATCCTCACTGCCCGTCAGTTGGCAAAAGAAGAAGGAATGCTCGTGGGAATTTCTTCTGGTGCAGCTGCTTATGCCGCAACTCAACTGGCGCTACGGCCGGAAAATAAAGGCAAGAACATTGTGGTACTGTTGCCGGATACTGGAGAAAGGTATTTATCTACCTTATTGTATGCTTTTGAAGAGTATCCACTTTAATTAATAAAATAATCTTACAAATAAATTATTGAATATATGTCAGCAAACTATAAATTTGAAACCCTGCAAGTACATGCAGGCCAAGAAGTTGAAAAAACGACTAATTCGAGAGCAGTACCTATCTATCAAACAACATCTTATTTTTTCGATGATGCCCGACATGGAGCAGATTTGTTTGGGTTGCGTAAATTCGGAAATATTTATACCCGTTTGATGAATCCGACTACCGATGTATTTGAAAAAAGAATTGCAGCCTTAGAAGGTGGGGTTTCGGCTTTAGCAACTTCATCCGGACAATCGGCACAGTTTATTGCCATCACAAACATTCTTCAGGCAGGAGATAACTTCATTTCTACACCGTATTTATATGGAGGTACTTACAACCAATTCAAAGTTCAGTTTAAACGCTTGGGTGTTGAAGTACGTTTTACTTCCTCTGATGATCCGGCTGAATATGAAAAATTGATTGATGACAAAACTAAAGCAATTTATGTTGAAACCATTGGTAATCCTAATTTAAATGTGCCTGATTTTGAAGCAATTGCTGCCATAGCAAATAAATATGACATCCCTTTTATCGTGGACAATACTTTTGGTGCAGGGGGATATCTCTTCCGTCCAATTGAGCATGGTGCCTCCATCGTTGTTGAATCTGCTACGAAATGGGTGGGTGGTCACGGAACTTCTATTGGTGGAGTTATTATTGACAGTGGTAAATTTAATTGGAATAATGGTAAATTCCCTGTGTTTACTGAACCATCTGAAGGTTATCACGGATTGGTGTTCTGGGATGCGTTTGGAGCTGATAGTCCGTTTGGAAATATAGCATTTAATATCCGTGCACGGGTAGAAGGGTTGCGTGACTGGGGAAATGCTATAAGTCCTTTTAATTCATTCTTGTTATTACAAGGACTGGAGACCCTTTCTCTGAGAATGGAGCGACATGTTTCTAATGCGTTGACTCTCGCAGAGTGGCTCGAGCAACATCCTGCCGTTGAATATGTGAATTATCCGGGATTGAAAAGCAGTAAATATCACGAACTGGCAAAAAAATACCTGAAAAAAGGGTTTGGCGGAGTGTTAACCTTCAGATTGAAAGGAAGTGCTGATTTGGCGGATAAGTTGATAGATAATGTTAAATTATGGAGTCACGTGGCAAATATTGGTGATGCAAAATCATTAATTATTCATCCCGCTTCAACAACACATGAACAATTATCGCCTGAGGCTAAAAAAGCCGCTGGCGTTGAACCGGGTTTGTTAAGATTATCTCCTGGAATTGAAAATATTGAAGATATTATAGCAGATTTACAACAGGCAATTGAAAAATTGTAAAGAATAAGCGATTTGTGCAAGTCTAATAAGCCAATAAAACGGGTAGCCAGGAAAGAAAAAATCCGGCTACCCGTTTATTTGTGATAGATGTGTATTGCTATTTTATTTCAGGATAAGCAATTCTGGTGTGGTACATATTCATTATTTTTTCTTTAAAAACAGCTTTGACTGTTTCTACATCCCTGAAACTAATTGGAGCATCTTTAAATTGTCCGTCAGCAATCTGACTATTAATCATGTCTTCCACACAAAAATTGATGCTTTTTTCAGTATAATCTTTCAGACTCCTTGCCCTGGCTTCTACTCCATCAGCCATCATCAGTATGGCTGTTTCTTTGGTGTCGGGTAATGGTCCGGGGTAGGTGTACAGCGAATCATCCGGCAATACATTGGGATGAGCATTGATAAAAGAATTGTAGAAGTATCTCGTTTTACTTAAACCGTGATGGGTATTTATGAAGTGAATGATTTGTTCGGGTAAATGTTCTTTTTTTGCAATATCAATTCCATCGTAAACGTGTCCAATAATGGTTTTCGCTGCGACTTCAAAATCCAGCTCACTCAGAGGATTATTTCCTCCAAATTGATTTTCAATAAAAAATTCCGGATGTTTCATCTTGCCAATATCATGATATAATGCTCCGGTACGAACCAATAAACTGTTGGCGCCGATTTTTTTTGCTGCTTCAGTTGCCAGATTAGATACCTGCAAGGTGTGTTGAAATGTTCCCGGAGCTTTTTCAGCAAATTTCATCATCAGATCACTATTAATATTAGTAAGTTCCAAGAGTGTTACTGCCGATATCAGTCCGAAAATCTTCTCAAAAATGTATATCAATAAGTACGCGAAAAGTAAAAAAGCACTGCTAATCGTAAAATAAATCAGCGGTTGCCAGTTAACCCGTTGTAATTCTCCTTCGCGAATAAATTCCAACGCAAGGTAGATTAAAATATAAGCAATCAAAATTATCAGGGCTGTCTGGGCTAATTGAGAACGCTGTGTCATATCTTTCAAACTCGAAACTGCCGTCATGCCAATTGCAATCTGAATCAACAAAAACTGAAATGGATTATCAACCATCAAGGAAACGATTGCTATCATGATGATGTGAGCAAAAAGTGCTGTTCTCGAATCGAAGAATACGCGTATTATAATCGGCAACAATGCAAAAGGTATAATATAGTAGCTTACGGACGTAAATTGAATTACCACCGAAGCAAGTGCAATCATAATCAAAATCATCAGGTTGATGAAAAGCAGGTTGTTCAGGTTGTTGAAAATTCTCGGTCTGAAAAGATGCAGGTACAAGAAAAACAAAACAATCAGTCCTGTAATTACAATGATCTCTCCAATAAGAACCAGAGTCGAACGCTGAAAAGATGCCTTTCGTTTGTCGTATTCAATTTTCATTGAATTTAAAATCAGATAAAGTTCTTCGTTTACAATCTCACCACGGTCAATTATTCGTTCTCCTGCCTGAATAATTCCGGATGTCAGCGAAAGGTTCTTTAATAATTCTTTTTTCGATAAATCGGAAATGACGCTGTCATATTTAAGATTTTCAACAAGGTATAAATTAATATTGTAAGAACTAAAAGAAGGAGGAACAAGTTTCATCATCTCCTGATAAGCTGTTTTTGGAGAAAAGATGTCGTCTGTGCTGACAATATGAATAACTTTATTTGGTAAAATACAATTGATTTGTGAAGTTGTTTCTTCTTGTATTTTCTGATGTTGTTCTGCAGAAACTATTCCTTTCTGATAGATGGATTTAAATGTATTCCAGAGTATTTTCTCGTATTTTGGTTCCTCTCCGTGTTTTTCGTAATAATCTTTTTTCAGGCGATTATATTGTTCGTGTAAAACAGTGGTATCCAATTTATAATAGGGAACAAAGTTTTGTAATATGTTTCTTTTCTCTTGTTGAATCTGAGTTTCGCTTTTATATATAGGGAAATCAAAAGAAGATGTAATGAGGTCATATGACCAGGGCTTGCCTGTTTCAAACTGATACTTGAAGGTATCTTGGTTGGGTAATAAATAGGCAATTATAGTGATAATACCTAAAAAAAGAAAGATTTTCAGGAAATTATGCAGGTTGTTCTTTGAAAATTTTGGTTTCATTTTTATTGATTAATTTTAATCCAATTCATTGTATCGCTTAACGAGCGACTCTTTTGCATCAACATTGACAGTTTTGGCGCTCCGGCATTGTTTTAAATGATGAAAAAAGAGAATTAAAATGCAAATATATTAAAATTTAAGTACTTTTGTGAAATTCTTTCAGTTTATAACTAAAACTAATATGTACGGATTTATTACACTCCCTTTAGTGCCTATGCGCGCAAGTGATAGCGAACGTAGTGAAATGATTTCTCAGTTGCTTTTTGGAGAGTATGTGAAAATACTAGAAAAGCAGGATAAGTGGTTTTTTGTTGAAAACCTTGCTGATAATTACTCCGGATGGGTCAATAGTAAAATGATAACCGCGGTTGCTGAAGCGGATTATCATAAAAGTCAGAAAGCAAATATTAACAGATTATTTCGTCCTTTCAATATTATATATAATACCAGACAAAATCAAACAAAGTTTATTCCCGGAGGAAGTTTAGTTTATGATTTGAAAACAGATGATTTTATTGCCGGTGATGAAACTTGGAGTTTGATTGAACCAGATTCTGCTTTTGGAGGCAGGTTCAATGCTCATCGCATAATTGAAACGGCTATGCAATATATCAATGCTCCTTATTTATGGGGAGGTAAGACTGTAATGGGAATTGATTGTTCGGGATTGGTTCAGGTAGTTTATGCAATTGGAGGGCATTTTTTACCAAGAGATGCCTCTCAGCAGGTAGAACAAGGTGAACTTGTTGATTTTCTATCGGAATCATTACCCGGAGATTTGGCGTTTTTTGGTAATGATGAAGGCGTCATAACCCATGTGGGAATATTGTCTGATAATGCCAATATTATTCATGCTTCCGGATGGGTGAAAGTTGAAAGTATAGATTCTCAGGGCATTATATCTTCAATAACCGGGGAATATACGCATCAATTACGGGTTATCAAACGGATAATTTAGTCAGAATAAGGAAAATAAACTATATAGTGCACCAAATGATCCAATACAGATGATGATAATACCAATGATACGATTGATAAGTTTAATACCACTATAACTTAATTTATTTCTGAATTTGCTGACTAATAATGTCAGTAAACTCCACCAAAGTAACGCTCCGCCAAGAATTGATAGAATTCCAACGACGTTGTGAAATATTGTTGTGTTTTCATCCAAAAATTCAAGTCGTGCAAATAATGCAATCAGAATTAGCAATATTAAGGGGTTGGAAAAGGTCAGGATAAAAGAACTGATAAAATCTCCTATCAAGCTTTCACTTTTGTTTTGGTTGGGTATGGGTTGCCGGGCGGGATTGTTTTTGAAAATAAAAAGACCAAAGATAATTACAATCAGACTTCCGATAATTTGTATAAATGCTTTCTTATCTTCTATAAAATCGACGACAAAGCCAATAAAAAACAACGCAATTATGGTGTAAATCAAATCCGAGGTTGTTGCTCCCAACCCGGTTGCAATTCCATATTTACGTCCTCTGTTCAATGTTCGTTGAACGCAAAGCATTCCAATTGGTCCCAATGGAACTGATATGAATAACCCGATAATGATCCCTTTTATGATGGTTTCAATCATACACAATATAAAATGCGCAAAGATAATCTTTTTGTGGAAATATTATACTTTGTGACCAGGGATTCAAAGGGATATCCTATTTTTGTATTTTTCATTACAAATACTTTAAATTTTTTTTGATTTTTGTTTGGTTGTTTTGGAAACAGTTATTATCTTTGCACCCGCTTTTAGAGATAAGCACAGCTTGAATATATTCATCCGTAGAGAGTCTTTAGACAGGGAGTAGGTTTGAGCAAAAAAAAAACGATAAAATTTTGCGGGGAATAAAAAAGTGATTAACT
>JAQVNN010000080.1:0-7650 GCA_028703105.1 Paludibacter sp.
CGCCTGTAATTTGGGAACTCATCAAAAAATGGTGGTTTCAATTCATTGAATGGAGAAAAAAACGGTTGGCACGTTTTAAAACCTTACCGTGGTATTCAAAGCTGGTCAACATAGTTGTTACCGGAACAATATTGTTCCTGATATTTTTATTCCTCGTCGATATCAACTTTTTATGGTTATTTGGTAAATCTCCGGGATTGAGGAGCATTGGTAATCCCAATCAGAACGAAGCATCCCTGATTATCAGCGCCGACAACCAGGTTATCGGCAAGTATTATACTGAAAACAGAATCCCGGTCGAATTTGAGGAAATCTCTCCCAAGCTAATTGAAACCCTTGTGTACACGGAGGATCAACGATTCTATAAGCATTTCGGGATCGATTTTCATGGCGTGTTTGGCGCCATGAAAGATGTGCTGAAAGGTGACCCGAGAGGGGCAAGCACCATTACCCAGCAATTGGTTAAAAACATGTACAAAACCAGGAATCAGTATTCCAGGGGCTTACTGGGACAGATACCGGGACTCCGGTTAGTCATCATGAAAATGAAAGAATGGATTACCGCAGTGAAAATCGAGCTGTTTTATTCGAAGGAGGAAATTCTGACCATGTACCTGAACACAGTTGATTTTGGCAGTAATTCATTCGGAATTTATACGGCTGCAAAGACTTATTTCAGGACAAAACCTTCGGAATTAAATTACGAACAAAGCGCCACCCTGATTGGGTTGCTGAAGGCTACCACGTATTACAGTCCCATCCAGAATCCTCAACAATCTAAAGAAAGAAGAAATGTGGTATTACAAAATTTGGTTGAACTTGGGGTTTTCTCACAGGAAATGTGCGACTCCCTGAAAAACATTCCCATTCAGCTAAACTATGGCAGGGAAGAAACCTACGACGGTATCGCATTACATTTCAGGGCATATCTGGCTAAATATCTTGAGGACTGGGAGAAACAGAGTGGCTATGATATTTATGCTGACGGTTTGAGAATTCACGTTGCACTTGATTCGAGGTTGCAACACTATGCGGAAGAAGCTGTTGAAAAGCAGATGAAAGCCGTTCAAAAACGATTTTTTGAACACTGGCGCGGACAAAATCCCTGGCGCGATGAAAATAAAATTGAAATTCAGGATTTCGTTGAGAATATTGCTAGAAAAACAAAATCATACAGCGCTTTACAGAAAAAATTCGGAGAAAATGAAGATTCTATTTTTCATTACCTGAATATCCCCCGTAAAACAAAGGTTTTTGACTATAAAACCGGAGTAAAAGATACCACATTAAGCGTCATGGATTCAATCCGATACATGAATCACTTCATGCACAGTGGTTTTGTTGCCATGGAGCCCAATACCGGCGAAGTAAAAGCCTGGGTTGGTGATATCAATTTCAATTTCTGGCAATACGATAAAGTGGCACAGTCGAAACGACAACCGGGTTCAACCTTTAAACTTTTTGTTTATACTGCTGCCATGATGCATGGTTTGTCACCCTGTGACTACAGAACCGACCAACCGGTAAGATGGGACTACATGGAAAACGGTGAGCCGAAAACATGGCAACCCAATAATGTGGATTACACATTCCGAGGTAATGTAACACTCAAATATGCTTTCGCCAGATCCATCAACACAATTGCCGTTCAACTCGCCAAAGAGGTCGGGATAGAATCAGTTATTCAGACTGCCCATTTACTGGGAATCAAAACAAAACTGGAAAATAAACCCTCAACCAGCCTCGGGGCTTCGGATGTTTCCCTGTTGGAATTGGTCAATTCCTTTGGAACAATCGTCAATGAAGGAATTCATAATGAGCCTGTGCTTGTCACCCGCATTGAAGATGCTGACGGGCATGTAATTTACAAAGCAGACAATCAGTCAAGAAGAGTAATTCCTTACGAAACAGCCTGGCTTATGACCGAAATGCTGAAAGGAGGCATGACCGAACCCGGAGGAACCACACAGGCTTTGTGGGAATGGGACTTATTCAATTACGACACCAATTTCGGGGGAAAAACAGGTACGTCTTCCAATCATTCTGACGCGTGGTTCGTAGGAGTAACCAAAAACCTGATTGGAGGCGCCTGGGTTGGAGGCGAACAAAGAAGCGTACATTTCAGAACCGGCCAATTGGGAGAAGGAAGTCGCACCGCCTTGCCCATCTTCGGTTTGTTTATGGAAAAAGTGCTGAAAGATGAACAGTTTAAACATTATCGGGGTAAATTTCCGGAGAAACCCAAAGAGACCATCACCCGCAAATACAAATGCCACACCTATGTACCTGTGGATACAACAAGTGTGGACACGACACAAACAATCACTTCCGCCCCGGAAGAGACGGAAGTTATGCCTGTTGAAAATTAATTTTTATTCGGTTTGTACAGATGCGATGAATGTCCGTAGAACAACTCGGCTGCTTCCATTACCGTTTCCGATAAAGTCGGATGCGGATGGATCGTCAGTGCCAAATCCTTAATCGTCGCACCCATTTCGATAGCTAATGTTGCTTCGGCAATCAGTTCGCCTGCACCAGGGCCACTGATACCTATGCCCAACACCCGTTCAGTATCGGGGTCAACAATGATTTTGGTTACACCATCACTCCGGTCGAGGGTTGTCGCACGACCGCTGGCAGCCCACGGGAATTTCGCCGTTTCGAATTTGATTCCCCTTTCAGTTGCCTGATTTTCGGTAATCCCTGCCCAGGCAATTTCCGGATCGGTAAACACCACAGCGGGAATAGCAAGGGGTTCAAAAGCCACCTTTTTGCCGGAAATGGCATCGACTGCAATACGCGCTTCATGCGAAGCTTTGTGCGCCAACATCGGTTCTCCTACGATATCGCCAATGGCATAAATGCTGTCATCATCAGTTTTCAGTGACTTATCAGCCACAATCCAACCCCTTTCGTTGACTTTTACTTTCGTATTCTCAAGTCCGAGACCTGCAGTTTGTGGCTTGCGACCAATCGACATCAGCACGTAATCAAAACGATGTTCTTCGATTTGCTTGTCTTTGTTTTCGATTTTCACAACCAGCTCCTCTCCATCTTCTTTGATTTCAACTACTTTCGACTGCAACATAATTTTATCAAAAGCTTTGGAAAGTCTTTTCTGCAAGTGAGAAACCAAATCCTGATCCGCACCCGGCAATAACCTATCCATAAACTCAACTACCGAAACCTGCGAACCCAGTGCTGCATACACAGAACCCAGTTCCAGTCCGATGTAACCGCCACCCACAACTAACAAGGATTTTGGGATAGCCGGTAAGTTAAGCGCCGACGTCGAATTCAGCAAGCGTTTACTTTCAATCTGTAGTGAAGGAATTGTTGCAATAACCGAACCGGTAGCAATAATGGCCTTGTCAAAGGTAATTTGCTCCGTACTGCCGTCTTCTTTTTTCACTTCAATGGCATTCGAAGAAACAAAAGAAGCGCGACCCTGCACATAATTGATATTTCTTTGTTTCGAAAGCAAGCCAAGTCCGCCTGTCAGTTTCCGAACTACCTTGTTCTTGTATGAACGAAGTTTGTCCAGATCAATTTTAGGTTCCCCAAAATCAACACCCCAGCTTTTAGCCTCCTTACTTTCGTTGATTAATTTCGCGACATGCAACAAGGCTTTCGACGGAATACATCCACGGTACAAACATACACCGCCAGGATTTTTTTCCATATCCACCAAGGTCACGTTCATGCCCAGATCGGATGCATAAAATGCTGCTGCATAACCACCGGGGCCTCCCCCGATTACTACTATATTTTTACTCATATTGTGTATTTACAATTTGAAGATTTACTATTTACAATTAATTGATGCACAGATGCGCGATTGTTAATATTGTCACATACAATTATATAATATCTATACGCATGGTTGTTTATATCAATACGTATGATTGTTAACATTGTAGAAACGCACGATTGTTTATTTGTAGAGACGCACGGCCGTGCGTCTCTACACGTACGTACGTACACCAACCGCCTACCCTTCAATTATCAATTTCATTGGGTTTTCTAATGCCTCTATCACCCACCGCAGGAAACGAATTCCATCTGCTCCATCGATGATGCGGTGATCGTATGACAACGACAACGGCAACATCAGTCTGGGTTCAAATTTACCATTGATGTACACCGGTTCGATGCTCCCTTTTGAAACCCCTAAGATAGCAACTTCCGGAGAATTTACAATGGGCGTAAACGAAGTTCCGCCGATACCACCCAAGTTCGTGATGGTAAAACATCCACCTTGTAAATCGGCAACACCCACCTTTTTATTTCTAGCCTTTTCAGCTAACGCGTTGATTTCTTTTGATATCTCGATGATATTCATGCGATCCGCATTTTTAATCACAGGCACAATCAAACCAAATTCAGTATCCACGGCGATGCCGATATTGAAATATTTCTTATAAACGATGGTTTTATTCTGCATGTCCACACTCGTGTTAAACTGCGGAAAAGTCTTCATGGCAGAGCTGATGATCTTCACTAAGATGGCTGTTACCGTCAATTTCACGCCAAACTTCTCAGCCGTTTTCGCGTAACTTTTGCGAAATTCTTCCAACTGCGTGATGTCGGCTTTATCAAACTGCGTTACATGCGGAACCGTATGCCAGGCATAACTTAAATGCTCTGCTGTTTTCTGACGGATATTCGACATCGCGACAGTTTCCACTTCACCATATCTGGAGAAATCAGGCAATGGTTGCTGATGCTGTTCTGCACTGATGTGCTGTACTTCGTTTCGCTGCTGATGGAGGAGCTTACTGTGCAACTTCACATCATCCAACAGGATTCTGCCTCCCGGACCGGTTCCTTTTACCTGGTTCACATCCACCCCAATTTCACGTGCCAAGCGGCGAACCGAAGGGGCAGCTGGAGCGGCATTCTGGAGAATAGGTGGCTGATCTTCAACCGGTATCACTTTCGGACCTGCTGCGGGAGTATTTACAACCGGAGCTGCCGGAGCAGGTGCAGCGATCTGCTCTTCTATAACCGGAGCAGGCACAGGCGCTTCCGAAGGAGCAGCTGCAAGAGTTTCTGCTGGTGCAGGAGTTTCAACTACCGGAGCAGGCTGTGTTTCCTGTTTTTCTTCAGGAGCTGCGTCGGCTGCACCATCGGCATCCACCGTGAAAATAAGCTGACCTATTTCCACCTGGTCACCTTCATTCACTTTCACCTCCACTACCTTTCCGCTTACATCGGAAGGCACTTCGATGGTCGCCTTGTCGGTTTCCAGTTCAAGTACCGATTGATCCTGCTGCACAACATCACCCGGTTTGATCAGCACTTTAACTATTGTTGCTGACTGGATGTTTTCACCCAATTCAGGTATAACAAATTGTTTCATTATGATATTTTTATTATTAATTTGATTGTAGAGACGCACGTGTAATATTCGTAGAGACGCACGGTTGTTTATTCGTAGAGACGCACAATTGTTTATTCGTAGAGACGCACGATTGTTTATTTGTAGAGACGCACGGCCGTGCGTCTCTACGATTATTACGCATGCATCGGATTCAATTTATCCGGATTGATGCCCAACTCTTTCATCGCCTTTTTCAAATCCGCTAATTTATATTTGCCGTCTTTGTACAAAGCATACAGGGTTGTAAACGCCACGTGTTTTGCATCTACTTCGAAGAAATCGCGCAATTCATTTCGTCCTTCACTGCGACCGAAACCATCGGTTCCCAGCGCATGCAAGCGTTTTGGCAACCATTTGGAAATTGAATCCGGCAATGTTTTCACATAATCCGAAGCAGCCACAATCACACCGTCATTATCAATCAATGTTGATACATAAGGCACTTTTTCCTTATCAGGATGCAAGAGGTTGTGTCTTTCCACATCCATCGCTTCCCGGCGCAGTTCCTTGTAGCTGGTTACGCTATACACATTCGATGAAACACCGTATTTATCTTCCAGCATTTCAGCGGCTTTCAGCACTTCATTCATGATGGAGCCACTTCCCAGCAGGTTGGCTGTCAGACCCGACTTGTTTTCTTTTGCCTGCTGATACAGGTACATTCCCTTCAGAATACCTTGCTTCACATCACCCGGCATCGGCGGCATCGCATAGTTTTCATTCATGATGGTGATATAGTAGAAAACATTCTCCTGTTCTTCGTACATACGACGGATTCCATCGCGGATGATAACGGCCAACTCATACGCAAAAGCCGGATCGTAAGTAACCATATTTGGTATCGGATATGCCAGCAAATGACTGTTACCATCCTGGTGTTGCAGTCCTTCGCCCGCCAGGGTTGTACGACCGGCAGTTCCTCCAACCATGAAACCTTTGGCACACATATCGGCAGCTGCCCAAACCAGGTCACCTACACGTTGCAATCCAAACATCGAATAATACACGAAGAATGGCATCATGTTCAGTCCGTGCGTAGCATAAGCTGTACCGGCACTGATGAATGACGACATGGCTCCGGCTTCGGTAATTCCTTCTTCGAGAATCTGTCCGTCTTTCGCTTCCTTATAATAAAGGAGTAATTCTTTATCGACCGGTTCGTATAACTGACCCACGTGCGAGTAAATCCCGAGTTGACGGAACATCGCTTCCATACCGAAGGTACGGGCTTCGTCGGGGACAATCGGCACAATCAGTTTTCCAATTTCTTTATCTTTCAATAATTTTGATAAGATACGAACAAAGGCCATGGTTGTAGAAAGTTCACGACCTTCCGAACCGGCATAGAATTCCGTGAAAACATCTTCAGGCGGCGTCTTGATCGGGCGAAGATCCACACGTCTTTCCGGCACATAACCCCCTAAATCCTCGCGACGTTTGCGCAGGTATTGCATTTCAGGAGAATCTTCCGGTAATTTATAGAACGGCGCTTTGGAAACCTCATCATCCGAAATAGGAATTCCAAAACGGGTACGGAAATCTTTCAATTCATCTTCATTCAGTTTTTTCTGCTGATGGGTAATATTCTTCCCTTCACCGCTTTCACCGAGTCCGTAACCTTTGATTGTATTGGCAAGAATTACAGTCGGCTGACCTTTGTGGTTAACCGCCGCATTATAGGCCGCGAATACTTTTTCAGGGTCATGACCACCTCTTTTCATTTTGCGGATTTGTTCGTCGGTCAGGTGACTTACCATTTCTTCCAGCTCCGGATCAACGCCAAAGAATTCTTTACGTACATAATCACCTGAAGCGATTGAAAATTTCTGGGACTGACCATCGACTACCTCGCCCATGCGTTTCACGAGTTTGCCTTTGGTATCTTTTTCGAGCAAATCATCCCATTCTCCACCCCAGAGCACTTTGATTACATTCCAACCGGCGCCTCTGAAAACAGCTTCCAATTCCTGCACGATTTTTCCGTTACCGCGCACCGGTCCATCAAGACGTTGCAGGTTACAGTTCACCACGAAAATCAGGTTATCCAATTTCTCTCTTGATGCCAGGGTAATCGCACCTAAAGTTTCCGGCTCGTCAGTTTCACCATCACCCAAGAAAGCCCAGACTTTTTGTTTCGATGTTGTTTTGATTCCCCTGTCTTCCAAGTAGCGATTGAAACGGGCCTGATAAATTGCCATAATCGGACCGAGACCCATCGAAACCGTGGAGAACTCCCAGAAGTTCGGCATCAACCAGGGATGCGGATA
>JAQVNN010000080.1:7750-9256 GCA_028703105.1 Paludibacter sp.
TATCTAACAAACAAAAAGCTGTTTGGTTCAACAAATTGTAATGTGGAGATTACAATTTGTTGTAGAAAAAAAATAAAGGCCTTGAAAACAAGGCCTTACATTTATAAAAATTTTATTGATTATTCACAATCCGATGGTTTACTCTAACAATCGGATGGTTGTCATTTTGTTTGAAATAACACAAGATCTGGAAGACTTCGAGACAATCAGATAAACTGTTGCCTTGTTGCAGGAAGGAGGAGTGGCGTCGTTACACACCTCATATACAAAGTAATCCTGACCATAGAAGTTCGAATCAGGAGTATAGGTAAATGTTCCATCAGCATGGAGGGTTAAAGAACCATGTTTGGGGGGTACCACAGGGGTTGTATTAACCGACAGTTGATTACCTGCAGGGTCATCATTATTCAGGACATTTCCTGTCAGGGCAATATCTTCAATTCCGATAAAGGCGTCATCCGTCGGGAATGTAGAAGTACTCCCTTCAGTATCAGGAAGGACATCAATTGTAACGGTAGCTTCATCACAGTACACAGGATTTCCCGTATCGCAAACGCTGTAAGTAAAACTAACCTGACCAGTAAATCCGGTAATAGGAACAAAAGTAAATGTGCCATCTGAATTCAGCGACAATGCACCCTGAGTTAATGGATTTGGCAAAGCGCTGGTCAACACAACACTTGCAGAATCAACATTCCCATCAGCATCCAGGTCGTTGGCAATAAGATTACCCGAAACAACTGCATTAACATTTCCCTGATAGGCGTCACTGAGCGCTACAGGAGAATCGTTAACCGATGTTGACAGCGGAATTACGTCAATAGTAACCAATGCATTACTGCACAAACCTGATGCATCACAAACCTGATAGGTAAAAGTATCTTTCCCGGTAAAACCATTAGCCGGTGTATAGGTGTATGTGCCATCATTATTGAACGTGACAAGTCCTCCTTCTGATGTTGTGACACCGGTTAGTTGAGTAACAGTTAACAACTGACCTTCGGGATCTCTGTCGTTTGTAAGGACATTTCCCTGCACGGTGGAATTTTTAAACGTTACATTGATATCGTTTTTCGCTATCGGGTTTCCGGACAAAGCAAAGTTTCGCTGACAGGAACCCTCACCTGCACCATTGAACGACACCACCTGTATTCCTGTTGGAGACGGCAAGGGGGCAATCAAAGTATATCCGGAAGGAATTGGTTGAGCTAACTGAATAATATAACTTTCAGGAGCTGCCTGTTCAAAAGCAACCTGAACGTCATCGAAGTAAACGATATCACCTGAGGTCATATTTGAAGAAGCATTTGTTACAAATCTAACAGTAGTAGTAGCTGAAATAAAATTAGTAACATCAAATGAAAGTGTCTCTGTCTGGCTCCCATTTGCGCCGGTAATTCTTTTTAACAATGTCCATTCCGATGGAGAAGCTGATGTAGCAATTTCAACATCTACGAAATCATTTACATCCAGGTCCATTCCGGATTCTGTATATTTGAACGACAA
>JAQVNN010000081.1 GCA_028703105.1 Paludibacter sp.
CATTTTCCAGCATGGGTGCCAGGTAAGGAAGTACGAAAGATGTTGTGAGTAAGTCTTCTACCGTGAGAAACAGGCGGGGACGTTGCCATGTCCACTTGCCTTCATTGTTGTTATAATGCCTGCCGTGACTGTTCCACAATGCAATGTTTCTGTTATTGAGACCTTTGTTGATATGAAAAGGTACAGAAAGTTTTGTGACGAGGGGAGGAAGTAAACCGGGTGTGATGAATAACTTAGTAGAATCCCGTTTTTCAGTCAGGTAACCTGGAATCAGTTTTTCAATATCACGGTTATATACTTTCGCTTTGATAGAA
Source organism: Paludibacter sp. (assembly GCA_028703105.1). Lineage (GTDB taxonomy): Bacteria > Bacteroidota > Bacteroidia > Bacteroidales > Paludibacteraceae > Paludibacter. Next base: position 315 of record JAQVNN010000081.1, read on the forward strand.
TAATCGGGATAGGTTTTTTCGAGAATCGATTTCAACGCATTGTTGATTCTATCTACATTTTCTCGGCGGAAAGGAAGTTCTCCAAAATTCTCGCCAGCAGTGATAGTGACAGTCTTTTGGGAACGGTTCACATCAATTTTTATCTTGTTGATTCTATCTGAAAAAATGTAAGCATTGGCAATGACTGTCAATGAATCAGAAATTCTTTGCTCCAGTGCTTTTTGAGCAAGAAGCATCTGACCAGGAATCAGAACCAGGAGAATAATCAGGATGTATGTCTGATAATTTTTATTCATCTGTTTTCTCCTTAATCCGTTTGATAAATCCTTCCCAATTCATGTTCCAGGGATCGGTTTTACGTCCGGGAGCAATATCGCTGTGTCGCAGGACATATTTTACCGGATATTTTTCCAGCAGATGCTTCACTAATTTTACGGTTACATCAATTTGCATTGCTGATGGAGCCTCATCGAGAGAAGTAATGATTTCAATCCCGATGGAGCGGTTGTTTATGCCGGAGCTCCCGTCGGGAAGGCTGCTGACACCGGCATGATAAGCGATATCCTTGTCTTTTACCATCCGGTAAATTTTTCCTTCCCTGTCGATAAGATAATGCGGACTTACCTTATACCTTGCAAATTGTTTGATTATCAGATTCACATCGTAAATATCACCCCCCGAAGCATTATAAACAGAGTGGATGATGATTACGTCAATCTTTCTGTTATGAGCCTGTTTATGCCCGAAATTTATTGTTTTTGGGATGAATTCAGGTTCAACAACTGGAAAGACCGGCATCGTAATGTGTAGGAGTATGATAGAAAGTAACAGTTTAATCCCGGATTTCATAAATACTATCAAGTTGCTTATGAGCCCTCAAAAGTAGTTATTATTGCCATATTAAAAGGGTGAAAAAACAAAAAAGTTTTAAAAAAATCAGAAAATTAATCCGTGAAAATACATCCATGCAATGTATCTCACGAATTTTCCAATCAACATGGCTCCGGCAACGATCCAGATATTACACCTAAAAAAACCGGAAGCTACCGCGATGGCATCTCCAATCCCGGGCAAAAAAGAAAAAAAGGCAAACCAATCTCCGTATTGGTGAAACTTTGTAAGCCATTTGTCGAATTTTTCCTTTTTGATGCGGAGGTATTTTTCTATCCATTCCAGTTTTCCGAGTTTTCCGAGGTAATAACAGCTCATACCGCCAATCCAGTTGCCGGCTGTCGCTACAAATACGCAGGTCCAGGCATCTAGTCCTCCAAATACCAATGCAGAGAAAACCACCTCTGAACTAAAAGGAACCACTGTTGCCGCCAGGAAAGAAGCAATAAACAACCCCAGGTATCCCAGTTCGATGAAGTTTTCCATTAATTAGAAAATGAAGTAATTAAAATACATATAAGCAGCATTAACAGCACAGAAAACGAAAAACAAGAGGGTGAAAAATCTGGAATTATTCAGTGTAAAAGGATGCGCAAGCAGCATGGACAGGAAAAAGGCCACCAAGGGAAGAAAGGCCAGTGTATGTCTGGGAAAAATAACGATCAGTGGAATCAAAAAAACAAGTATAAGCACGAAAAAGTTAATATTTTTACGTGTTTGGGCTGAGTCATTCAGCAAGTTGGTGTAAATGCCGACTAAGCTGATGATAAATATCAGGAAAAGGAATCCGATGTAAATGCGTTTGTGAAGAGAAAGATCAGTCAGTAAAAAACCAGGTTGAAATTCTTCAAATAAAGTATTGAAAATCAGAATTTCATTTCCGGCATAAAGCTGGTATGAAAGATAAAATATCCAGGGAACCAGCATTCCCATGAATGAAGCAAGAAACACCCTTGTTGAGAAGCTCTTTAATTGTGCAAAGCCAATCCAGACCACCGGCATCAGGAATAAGTAAACAGGGTTAAATATGCTGATCAGGGAAATCAATAAACTTCCCCAGAAAGCAGGCAATACAGCTTTTCTATTCTTATACATTCCAAGGAAGAGCATCAGGCAAATCAGAAATACGGTAAGAAAGAGGTGGGAACTGATTAAAAAATGGCTTTCTTCCCAGGCAGTAATGAAAAAAGCATACAGAAAAATCGGTAAAAAAGAACGGACTCTGATGATAAAATATTTGTTGTTTAAGAAGACAATCATCAGTAGGTTTAAAGCTGTAATCAAGAAAACGCTCAAAATAAGTTTTAGTTTACTTGGCTCAAACAACCTGATTTCTGCAGCTGAAAAATCATGAAAGTCACGAAGATGATAAAAATTAAGTACCCAACTACCCAAATAAAGTACCACCAGCAATGCCGCTAATGGCATTCCGGGATGGATGATTCTCTGGATAGTTGGGGACTTCATGGGTGTTTTAGTTGATAAATCCGCGGTTTCTTAATAAAGCAGACGGATCGGGATCTTTTCCCCTGAATTTGAGGTAAAGTGCCATAGCGTCTTCCGAATCTCCTTTTTCAAGGATGTTTTTACGGAAAGAAGTGGCAACTTCCTGATTGTAGATGTCGCCCGTTTCAACGAAAGCCTGATAAGCATCAGCATCTAGGACTTCGGCCCAGGTGTAGCTGTAATAGCCTGCTGCATAACCACCACTGAAAACATGGTTAAAATTCGTGCTGCGGTAACGTACGATGATTTCGGGAATCATGCCCATTCGTTCCATAGAAACTCTTTCGAACGCATTCACGTCTAAATTGTCTGCATTGGTAAGTGTATGATAATCCATATCGAGGATGGCAGCAGATAACAATTCTGTCATGACAAAGCCCTGATTAAAGGTGCCGGCTTTCTGAATCTTTTCCATCAGTTCATCAGGCATTACTTCATCGGTTTCGTAATGTTTTGCATAGGTTTTCATTACCTGAGGCTCGAAACACCAGTTTTCCATAATTTGTGATGGTAGTTCCACGAAATCACGAACCACGCTGGTTCCCGACAGGCTGATATAGGTGCTCTGAGCCAGCAAACCATGTAATGCATGTCCGAATTCATGGAAAAGTGTTTGCACATCGTCCATACTCAACAAAGAAGGTTTGTCGGAGGTCGGTTTGGTAAAGTTACCCACATTTACAATTACCGGACGGATGTTCTGACCATCCCTGTAATGTTGTTTTCTGTATTCGTTCATCCAGGCACCGGCACGTTTACCCGGTCTCGGGAAATAATCGGTAATGAGTACGCCCACGAGAGAACCATCAGTATTGGTTACTTTGAAGGCTTCCATATCAGGATGATATTTCGGATAGTCAGTCAAAGCCGTAAACTGAAGTCCCCACAACTTACCTGCTAGGTCGAACGCTCCCTGACGCACATTTTCCATTTTGAAATACGGGCGTATGGCTTCTTCATCCAGGTCATATTTGGCTTTCCGTAGTTTTTCAGTATAGTACCACCAGTCCCACGCTTCCAGTCTTTCGCCTTTGCCTTCAGTATCCATCAGTTTCTGCAATTCATAAGCTTCTTTTTTCGCCTGATTTAAAGCCGGTTGCCAAACGGTAGCCAGAAATTCATATACTTTCTCCGGAGTTTTAGCCATTTTATCTTCCAGGATGAAATGAGCCGGCGTTTTATATCCCAGCAGGTTAGACCGCTGAATGCGCAATTGCATGATTTTTTGAATGGTTTCTTTGTTGTCGTTAGCGTTCCCGTTATCGCCGCGGTTTGCCCAGGCCAGCAATAAGTCTTTCCGTAACTGGCGGTTTTCGCCGTATTGCAATACCGGCATAAAGCTGGCTTTTGAAGTTGTGAAAAGCCATTTGCCTTCCTGTCCCGCTTCTTTGGCCGCTTCTGCAGCAGCTTGTTTTACACTTTCAGGTAAACCGTCCAGTTCAGCTTCGTCGCTTACAAAATGTTGGTATGCATTGTTATCATTGAGTAAATTTTGACCAAAGGTGAGTTCGGCCATACTTAATTCTTTGTTAATTTCACGCAGTTTTGCTTTTTCTTCAGTATTCAGGTTAGCACCACTTCTCACGAAATTTTTGTAATATTTTTCCAGGATGCGGTTTTGCTCACTATTTAGCGAGAGGTTTTCTTTATCAATATATAACGATTTAACCCGGGCAAAAATTTTATCATTGAGAAAAAGATTATCACTGTGTTCTGATAAAAGAGGAGATACTTCATTGGCGATTGTATCTAATTCATCATTTGTTTCCGCTGAATATAAATTGAAGAATACAGATGAAACTTTTTCGAGCAGTACACCACTCAGTTCAAGCGCTTCAATTGTGTTTTCAAAAGTAGGGGCTTCGCTGTTGTTTGCAATAGCTTCATAATCGGCCTGTTGTTGTTTGATGCCTTCTTTGAAAGCCGGTAAATAATGTTCTGTTTTGATTTTTTCAAACGGAGGAATACCATATTCGTTCTCATATTCCGAGAAGAACGGGTTTTTTGTGTTACATCCGATCAGTGTCATACCGATTAATAAGGATAAAATTAGTTTTTTCATACGCTATAAATTGAATATTTTGAATTTCTATCCGACAAAGATACATTTTTCAGACATCTCTTTATGTTAAATTGAGGACAAATTCCTTATCAATTTTTAATTGCTCGATTAATTCGCCGACAGAATTGAATTTTTTTTCGTCTCTGACTTTTTTAATAAAAGTTACTTTCAATTGCTGATGATAGATATCTGCATCAAAATTGATGATGTGAACTTCCAGGCTGACTGTATCACCATTGTCGAGGGTAGGGCGACGTCCGATATTCATCATGCCTGTGTAGGTAAATCCTTTCCAGTCAATCTTAACTGCATATACCCCTATTCCAGGAATCAGTTTATCAGGCTCGACCGGACTCAGGTTTGCCGTTGGGAAGCCAATTTTTTTACCCACCTGAAAACCAGTCACCACGTAACCGGTAAAGGCATAGGGATAGGTGAGGAGAGTATTTGCTCTTTCGATATCACCGTTAATCAGAGCAGTGCGGACTTCAGACGAGCTGATGTGACTGAATTGCTTTGTGCTGTATCGGGAAGCCTGTATTACTTCCATCCCGGTTTGCCGGCCATAGGCAACATATTCAGGAAAACCATCTTCCCTGTTTCTGCCGAAACGATGATCGTGTCCCACCAGCAACAGTTTCACCTGCAATTGTTCAGCCAATACCTGTTTGATAAATTCAGACGCAGTGAGTTGAGCCATTTTGACGGTAAAATCCAGTTCAACCACCTCATCAACGCCGGTTGATTTCAATTGTTCCTGTTTTTCCTCTGAAGAAGTAAGAAGAAGAGGCAGATAGTTGGCATGTAATACTTTCCTGGGATGGAGTTTGAACGTGATGACCATGGTTTTCAGACCGTGTTTGGCAGCTTCTTTTTTCAATTCCGCGATAAGGTAGCGGTGACCTATGTGCACCCCGTCGAAAAATCCAACAGTTGCAGCATAACCATTAACCACACTAGTCACATCAGTACACATCAGTATTTATAATTAATTGAAAGGAAGTTATGTCCTTTTTAAATCGAAATTATTTTATTTCATTGGGTTCAACCGGATTGCAAATAATCAGCATTTTAAAGTAAAAAATCAAGGCTCTGACCGGGTGTTACCAGGTAAGTATTGAATCCCAGTCCGGTTGCCGTTTCAATGTTTTTCTTCCCGTCATCCAGAAACAGGCAGTTTTCCGCTTTTACGGCGTCATCCTGCAATAAATGCAGAAAAATCTCTTTGCCGGGTTTAATTGCACCAACTTCGTAAGAATAATAGCATTTGTCGAACAAATCCCCCATGCTAAGTCCTCTTTTGCCCAGTTCCTCCTTGGTGCTGACTGATATATGCAGTGGATTGGTATTGCTGAGCAAGAGCAGGCGATATTTCTTGCGCAGTTGTTGCAATAATTTTATTCTTTCTTCTGGGATATTCAACATGATGGAACACCAGGCGTCATCAATTTCCTGATCAGTAACTTCTTTCACACATCTTTTCCGGATTTCATTTCTGAATTTTTCCACATTAATTCCGCCATTTTCCCATTGGATGAAAAAGTCGTTGTGTCCAAAATGTCCGATGTATTTATCCGCATCAGCAAATCCTATTTTTTTTAAATTACTGATTCCAAGTTGTATGTCGATGTTGTAGATAACACCTCCAAAATCAAAAATCAAGGTACTTATGTTGTCAGGTACAATCATTTGTTCAAAAAAAAAGTTCCTTTTATTTGCAGGAACGGTAAATAATATTACTTTTGCAATCGCTTTGCAAAGATAATAAAAGATTTGTAAAAAGCAGGGCCCATAGCTCAGTTGGTTAGTAGCACCTGACTCATAATCAGGGGGTCACTGGTTCAAGCCCAGTTGGGCCCACGGAGAAAATGCTATCAAATTGGTTCTCAATTGATAGCGTTTTTTTTTGTATGTCTTATGTTAAAATCCGGTTTTTATTTATTTGTTAATTTGTCTGTGGATTCCCTGTCAAATTTACATCCGCTTACCCAAATTTCAAAATTAAAACTTATTTTTGCACTTTGTATTATAAATTCAAGTGCTCCAACATGAAAATAAAAAATTTATTCATTCTTATTTGTATTGCCGTGGGATTACAAGAAATTGATGCTCAAGAGAACCTGACCTACCAATTGCCGCCGGAGAGTATTCTTCAGCTGGCGGATTATGAACGTGCACCGCAGGTCATAATCGACAGTCGAAACGAGAACATGCTGTTCAGTTATCGCAGTACCTATAAGTCGCTGGCTGACTTGAATCTACAGGAAATAAGCCTGGCCGGTTTACGGGTTAATCCCGCGACCAATATCAGCTCGTCTATTACTTATTATAATAATCTGAAGGTCAGGAAAGTGGCAGGTGATGTGCCGGTTCAGGTCAAAGGATTACCTGCTAATCCACGCATCGCTTATCTTACCTGGGCGCCCGATGAAACCAAAGTCGCATTTACCCATACCACAGATGATGGAGTAGAGTTGTGGGTGATGGATTTTGAAACAGCTACCGCAAGAAAACTTACCGAAGCACGTGTGAATGCCAATCTCGGGAATCCGGTGGACTGGTACAGAGACAGCCAGTCGTTGCTCGTGAGGTTACTGCCGGAAAACCGTCCAAACCTGATCGACAGTAAGAAGTCATTGCCTGATGGACCCATTATCTCGGTCAGCGATGGCTCCAAAGCACAGAACCGTACCTATCAGGATTTACTCAAAAACCCGACAGACGAGGCTAATTTTGTAACGCTGACAACTTCTGAACTGTATCGGGTGCAACTCGATGGAACCCGTAATTTGTTCAAGGCGGCGGATATGTATGTCAATGAAAATTTTTCGTCCGATGGTTCTTATGTTTTGATAACCACCATACAACGTCCATTTTCATATGTCGTGCCGATCAGTCGCTTTCCCCAGTTGAACGTGGTTTACACAGCGCAGGGTGATGCAGTGAAAACAATATCGGAAGTTCCACTGACAGAAGTGTTACCCAAAGGCTTTATGGCGGTGCGTACCGGCATTCGCGCCATCAGTTGGCGTTCTGATGAGCCTGCAACACTTTGCTATGCAGAAGCGTTGGATGAAGGTGACCCGCAAAAAGAAGTCGAATTCCGGGATGCTTTGTATTTGTGGAAAGCCCCGTTTAAAGATAAACCGGTATTGCTGACCAAAACAAAACTGCGTTATACTGATATTACCTGGGGCGATGCAAACACAGCAGTGTTGCAGGAAGAATGGTATGATACACGCATGCGCCGGATTTCATTGATTGATCCGGCTCATCCGGATAAAGCGTCCCGTTTGTTCAACGAACGTAATTTTCAGGATGTCTATGCTGACCCTGGATATTTCGAAACCAATAAAAATCAGTATGGTAAATATGTGCTTACCATGGATCGTAACAAACTTTTCCTGATTGGAGAAGGATATACTCCGGATGGTCAGTTTCCATTTATCGATGCATTAGACATTAAATCTCTAAAGACAAAAAGATTGTATCAATCGGCCTATACGGATAAAATGGAGGATATTTTCGACTTTACGAATGTAAAAACCGGCGAAGTGCTGGTGCGGTTGCAATCCAAAAACGAATATCCGAATTATTTCATCCGGAATCTGAAACGGAAAATTGCTCCTGTTCAGATTACCCACTTTCCCAATCCTTTCGCGAGTATCGAACACGTATATAAAGAAGTGATTAAATACAAACGCGAAGATGGGGTAGAGCTTTCAGGTACGCTTTATTTGCCGGAAGGTTACGATAGAAAAGCAAAAAACGAGAAGTTGCCGCTGTTGATTTGGGCTTATCCGGCTGAATACAAAGACAAGAACAGTGCAGGACAAAGCACCGCCAATCCGAATGAGTTTACGTTCCCGTATTACGGTTCGTTTGTGTACTGGGTAACACGCGGTTACGCCGTGCTCGATGATGCCGCTTTTCCCATCCTCGGAGAAGACAAAGAGGAGCCGAACGATACTTTTGTTGAACAGTTGGTCGCCAATGCCAAAGCTGCCATTGATGCGGTGGATGAACTCGGTTATATCAACCGGAAGAAAGTGGCGGTAGGTGGACATTCCTACGGGGCATTCATGACAGCCAACCTGCTCACACATTGTGATTTGTTTGCCTGCGGAATTGCCCGCAGCGGAGCCTATAACCGCACGCTGACTCCCTTTGGGTTTCAGCGGGAACAGCGTAATTACTGGGAAGCGCAGGAAGTCTATAGTGCCATGTCGCCCTT
>JAQVNN010000082.1 GCA_028703105.1 Paludibacter sp.
GATCAGTTGTTTATCAGCATGCCTATTGCAACGTGCCTGTTAGCGGGGCCTCCCGTTCCAGCCTGCTCACCGGGGTTTATCCGGATATTTCAGAACAACGCTTTGTAGATGCCGAGACTTATTCTCAGAAAGATCTGCCTGGAGTCATGACTCTTCCACAGGCTTTTAAGAGTGAAGGGTATTACACTTTATCCGTAGGCAAAGTGTTCCATCATTATGATGACAGGGTTGACAGTTGGAGCGAATTTCCTTGGATTGTAAGTCCTGCAAGCGGAGACTGGGCACAGTACAATAAATGGAGCGTATGGAAAAACGTGACCCCGGAACAGGAACTGCATCCCCAAAGCCATAGAGGACCCTATTGTGAAGCAGCAAACGTGGCGGACAGTTGTTACGAAGACAATAAGATTGCACAGAAAGCAGTGAAAGAACTGAGAAAATTGAAACAGATGAACCGGCCTTTCTTTCTGGCGGTGGGATTTCGTAAACCTCATCTTCCTTTCAATGCTCCCGCCAAGTACTGGGATTTGTATCAGCGGGAAGATATAAAAATTGCGGATAACCGTTATCGTTCCGATAAATTACCAGTGCAGGTTCAAACTTCGCGTGAAATTTATCAATATACGCATACGGATGATACTTCTGCTGAGAATTTCCACCGGGAAGCCCGCCATGCTTACTATGCCTGTGTCAGCTTTATCGATGCGCAGATAGGTTTGGTGTACGATGAATTGGAACGATTGAAGCTCGCGGACAATACGATTGTTGTTCTGTTGGGCGATCACGGTTGGCATTTGGGAGAACATGATTTCTGGGGAAAACATACTTTGCTACATCAATCCACGCATGCTCCTCTGATGATAAGCATCCCGGGAGGTGCACGAGGAAATAGCGAGGGCATCGTGGAATTTGTGGATATTTATCCTTCCCTATGCGAAGCTTGCGACATTTCCATGCCCGGACATCTGCAAGGCAGAAGTTTCCTGCCTACGTTGGAAAACCCGAAGAACAAGCATCGTGACTACGCTTTTGTGCAATGGGGAAAAGGCGTCAACCTGATCACACCGAAGTATAGTTATGCGAAATGGTATGATAAGTCTCAAAACCTTGCAGGAGAAATGTTGTTCGACTATCGGAAAGACCCGCAGGAAAATAAAAATGTGGCGGGAGAAGATGAATATCGAGGCTTGATAGAACGCTTTAAGGCTATTATAGAAGAAATACAGAAAGATATTCTTCCCTTGTGATTTAAATAAATATTGTTAGAATCTAAAAAAATATAAAGATGAATTTTAAAAAGATAGTTTTATTAGTCGGACTGGTAATCAGTATATATACGCTGAATGCCCAGTCTTTTACATGGATTAGTAGTACGGAAGGTAATGTTTGGAAAGAGACAAAAGCCAGGTTGCAATCGAAACAAGATCAGGAACCTCTCCTGAAAGTGGATGGGACGGAACATGTTCATATATTCAAAAGGTGGGGAACTTGTTTCAATGAATTGGGCTGGGATGCGCTTAATTTGCTCCCTCTTAAAATGCAGGATGCCGTATTGACTAATTTTTTCTCTCCTGACGGAGATTTACGGTTTTCTATGGGACGCATCCCGATGAATGCCAATGACTATGCCCGTGACTGGTATAGTTGTGATGAAGTTCCAGGTGATTTCCAACTGAAGTATTTCAATATCGATCGTGATAAGAAGGCCATCATACCTTTCATAAAGAGAGCAAAACGTTACAATCCAGACATGACTTTCTGGGCGTCTCCTTGGTCTCCTCCGTCCTGGATGAAAGTTAATCATTACTACTCGGTACGGAGCAGCAGTAAGGTAAACCAGCTTCCTCCTGAAGCAGAAGTGGCTCTTTATGAGAACACGACGGAAAAAGATCTAACCCGTTACCCAAGACAATTGACGGTAAACGACTTTTTCATTCAGGATCCGCGTTACTTGCAGGCGTATGCTAATTACTTCTGTAAGTTCATATCCTCCTATCGCAATGAGGACATTGTCATCTCGAAAGTGATGTTCCAGAATGAGCCCTGGGCTTACCCGCCTTATCCCGGTTGTGCCTGGACTCCGGAGGGCATTGTCAGGTTCAATGTGGAATATCTGGCACCAACGCTGAAAAAGCAGCATTCCGATGTCTCACTCTATCTGGGCACACTCAATACGAATCGTTTGGAAGAGATGGAAAAAATATTGTCCGATCCCCGTATGCCGGAAACGGTAGAGGGATTGGGCCTTCAATGGTGGAGCGGACAGATTCTGCCGGAAATTCGTAAGAAGTATCCTCATTATAAATATATGCAAACCGAGAGTGAATGTGGATCAGGTACTTTTGACTGGAAAGCGGCCGAACATACTTTCCACCTGATAAACCGTTTTCTGGGAAACGGTTGCGAGGAATATACCTTTTGGAACGCTATCTTGAGTGATGAAGGTTCAAGTGCCTGGGGATGGAAACAGAATGCTTTAGTTCGGGTAGATTCAAAGACGAGTTCCATTACCTATACGCCGGAATATTATGCAGTGAAACATTTTAGCAATAAAGTTGTTTCAGGCACTAAGGTATTGCAATATAAAGATAAAGGTGAAGATAAGTTGCCTGTCATTGTATTTCTTACTCCGGAAAATAAATATCTGGTAGTAGCCGGCAATTTTAATGATGATGCACGACAGCTGACCGTGCAACTGGGTGACAAATATCTGAATGTGACTCTACAGGCACATTCATTTAATACGTTCTGCATGAAATAATCCGGGCATTGAAATAATTTGAGCGCTATTGAAGTAATCTGAGCGTTATTAAATAAAGGGTACATGTAATGTGTACCCTTTATTCTTGGACTTCATTTTGGGGATTCACCATTTCTTCCTCGTCTTCAGCAGGAGCTGCATCACCTCTTCGGTAAGCCAACGGAGTGATGTGGTATTTTTCTTTGAAGCACTTACTGAAATATTTTGGAATATTAAAGCCAATTTGGTCGGATATCTCTGAGATGTTCAGTTCCGGGTTGTTTCTCAACAAGAATGCCGCCCGTTTCAGGCGGATGGTCATGATAAGCTCACCGGGAGTCTGCCCTGTGATGGCCTTGAATTTGGAGTACACCTTGGTACGTGCAATTCCCATTTCAGCTGCCAGTTGATCTACGTTGAAATCTCCATTTTCCATCTTTTTTTCAATGATATCCATGGCTTGGTCTATAAACTTCTTGTCCAGCGTATTGGTTGCCAGAATTTGCATGTCTGTCTGCGGTTGTTTGCTGAATTTCTCTTGCAACATGATCCTGTTGTTTATTAGATTATTGCATCGAGACAATAGAATATTGATATTGAATGGCTTGGAGATGTAGTCATCGGCTCCCATTTTCAGACCTTCCAGGTTGTGCTCGATAGCTGTCTTGGCTGTCAGTAACACGACGGGAATATGACAGGTGTCGGGATTCTTTTTGATAGCCTGGCAAAGTTCTGTGCCGGACATTTCCGGCATGATGATGTCGCTGAGCACGATGTTGGGATTTTCGGAGCGTACTTTTTCCAGTCCTTCTTTCCCATCAGAAGCCGTGATAACTGTATAGAAAACTTCGAATATCTGGATTAGCATTTCTTTTAGTGATTCGTTGTCTTCAACAATGAGAATCTTGTATTTCCCTTCTTTAAGCTTTACATCATTATTCCGGGGTTCATGTTCCTGCAACAGCGAATCCAGGATTTCGGAGTTTAATTTCATTTCAGTTTCCGGCGGGGTAACGACTGTCTCACAAATTTGTTCGGATGTAAAGTGCTCGTTTCCAGTTTTCAGACGGATGCAGAAGGAAGTTCCTTCTCCTAATTCACTGGACACCTCGATGGTTCCTTGATGCAGTTCGACGATGCCTTTGGTGATTGACAAACCAATACCTGTACCAGTATTGGATGATAATTCTACGTCTGTCTGGTAGAAGCATTCGAATATTTTGTCGATGTCTTTGGCTGCTATACCCGAACCGTTGTCTGTCACTTCTATAATTACTTCCTGGTTTCTTTTCCTGATGGAGATGGAGATGGTGCCTCCCTTCTTGGTATGCTTGAAGGCGTTCGAGATAAGGTTATTCATCACTTTCTGCATTTGCCTGGCATCATACCATACCCGAATATCGTCGCTACTCTTTTCGAAGTTAAAGGTGATCTGTCGTTGTACTGCATATTCCTGAAACAGCAGGTAATGTTCATAAATGAAATCTACGATGTTGTGTTCGCTCACTTTAATGGTTATGTATCCCTGTTCTTGTTTCCGGAAGTCCAGAAGTTCGGTAACGAGCTCTTTCAGTTGCAGGCAGCTTTTATATACACTCAGAATCTTGTTATACACGTTGGGAGGGAACGAACGAACTTGTAATAACATTTCCATTTGCCCGATGATAAGTGTCAACGGAGTACGGAATTCATGTGAAATGTTGGTGAAGAAACGTAATTTAGCCTGGTTCAGCTTTTCGATGTCTTCGATATGCTTTTGTTCATATTTGAGTGATTCTTGCAATTGGATACGACGGTAGTAGGTACGTATGAGATAGGATGCAATCAACCCTATACAGATAATGTATAGCAGGTATGCCCAGGCGGTACGGTAGAAAGGAGGCAGTATTTCGATCCTCAATCTGCTTGGTGCTACTAATTTTTCATCTACCCCTTTAGCTTTTACTATTAAGGTGTATGTTCCAGGATTCAGGTTGGTGTAGGTTATAGGATTCTGTCCCAGTTTGTTCCATCCGTTTGAGAAGCCTTCCAGCCGATACACAACTTCATCTTTATTGAAAAGTATGTAGTCTGTGGTGGTATATTCGATGCTGAAAACATTTTGCTTGGCTTTAAGGGTGATCAGAGGAGTATAGGTTATGTCCTGGGCTAATATTCCGTTGTTGTTCGCTACATTGATTTCTTCTCCATTTACAGTGAGCCGGTATGGGACAATATGGTAAGAACGGGGAGCTTGTTCCAGGTTTTTCTCATAGAAAGAGATGACTCCCGAAGTCCCTCCGACAAAGATTTCACCTTTCCGGCTTTTGTAGAGTGCATTCCCGTTGATGCAGCTTAAAGGCAGTTCGTCATAATTTTTGAATTGTTTTTGCTGATAGTCCAGCACGGAGAATCCTTTGTCTGTCGTTACCAGAAGCCTGTTGGGAGATAGCTCACACATGTTGTAGATCACATTGCTTGCCAATCCGTTTTTGCGCATATCGAAATTTTCGAAATCGTTGGTTTCTTCCCGGTACAAATTCAGTCCGTTTTCGTTTGTACAGAACCAGAGCCTTTTTTGACTATCTTCAAAAATAGAATTAATGCTGTTGCTGCTGATGCTGCCGGGGGCATTGCTGACTTTGTAGCTTACGATTTTTTGGGTGTCAAAATGATATGCACATGCACCATTGTTGTTGTTGGCTATCCATAAGGTACCTTTATGATCTATCAGCAACCCGATGGTTGACTGTGTCCTGTTAAGTGCATCCTGATTATTGAAAAGTAATCGACACTTACCGGTTTGTGGATTAAATAGTCCGATATTGTTGTCGGTTGCCAGTATCAACTGTCCTTGATAAGGCAGGATATCTTCAATATTATCGGAAGGAATGGATGTTATATCGCCTTTTTTATATCTGTAATGGGTGATTTTTCCTGTTCTGATGTCCAATTTATTCAATCCCCCCAGGTGAATACCCAACCACAATATTTCCTGACGGGCATCGTAATATATGGCTCTCACGTTGTTTTGTGACAAGCTATTGGAGTTTTGGTCGTGTGTGTACCATTTGTAAGTTTGGGTAACCGGATTGTATTTGTTTAATCCTCCTCCTTCGGTGCATATCCATATATTGCCTTGGTTATCTTCTGTAATACGGCTGACAATAGGCGAACTCAACCCTTGTTTTTCTTTGGAAGAGGTCTGATATTCATGGTAGATGTGTTTTTGTGGGTTGAAGTAATTAACACCTCCAAAGTAAGTTCCAACCCAGACATTGCCTTGGTAATCACAATACAAGCTCCAAATAGAAGAATGACTCAAACTCTTTTTGTTGTCCTGCTGGGTGTATTGACTGAACCGTCCTGTTTTCTTGTCATATTTGTTGAGGCCATTGAATGTCCCTATCCATATATTCCCCTGTTGGTCCTCGCTGCACCTGTGAACGAAGTTGGAACTGAGACTTGTCGGGTCGTTTGGCCTGCTTTGGAAGTTGGTGATTTTCTTTCCCTGTATCAGATAAACACCTTGTCCGGACTGGTCGGTTACCCAATAATTCCCCGATCGGTCTCTGAGAATGTCGCTGATGGTTCCGTTAGGAATGAGGTGAATCAGTTTTCTTTGCGGAGTGAGCAGATATAAACCTTGATTTATGGTTCCAATAAAAATAGAATCGTTGTGTATATAGAATTTATTGATATCGCCTCTATTGGCGGGCATCCGGTAAACTTCTTCAAATGTGCCATTGATGAATTTCAAAATCTGACTTGTATTGGTAGCATACAGGTGTCCGGAGAAGAAGCCGGATCTCATATTGTTCCTTGTAATATGGGTAAATGTATCATTTTTTATGTCATAGTCGGATATTCCTCTATTGCCTATAATGAAAACATGTCCCTTCTTGTCTCCCACAATTTGGTAGATATCATTATATAAGATGCTGTTCGGGTTGTCTTTCTCCTTCTGATAAATTTTGAAAGCTTTGCCATTGTACAGACTGACTCCGTTACGTGTGCCAAACCACATAAATCCCCGTTCATCCTGATAGATAGAAACAACGGAGTTATGCGACAAGCCGTCATCAGTTGTTAAATGGTGGAAAGAGATGTTTTGCGCCTTTCCCGGAAGACATATACATAGCAGGTAGATAATGAATAGGATGTTAGTTCTCATAGTGTTTTAATCTTATTTACTGTAATCAACCTGTTGTCAAAAATTAAAACTCATACATATATACATATTTGTATATACATATAAAAAATTGTACATAATGTTGAAATTTAACATATTAGAAGTGGGGTAATTTTCATTATTATATCTTCGTATGCACAATTTATATGCAATATTCGTAAAATTTTTCGATACCTGCAAGCGTTTTCTAATAATTTGGTAAATAGGCACGATAATACCTAAACAATAAGACACCTGTTTTCTAAGGGCAAATTTTGCCATTCTACTGCTGTCTGAATTATTTACTTATGGCAAAGTCGGAGTCGGCAACAAAATGTTGGTTTGCCAGATGGGGTATATTTTATATTTTTGTTTAACTTTGTAGCCAGTTCATGTAAAAGATTATTTACTGAACTGTTGCTTATAATACTATGATAATTCAAAAAATAATTTGTCTATGAAAAAACGATTGTTTATTGTTGGCATATTGTCAATTAGTTTTAGTTGGCTTATCGCCCAATCGGGCAAGTCGCTTAGTTTTAATGGAACGGATCAGTACATGAAGATTCTGAACCATGCCGATTTTAATGTAACTACATCTGAAAGTTTTACGGTAACCGCCTGGATTAATATTGAAGAATTCAGGAACAAAAATGACCGATTTGTTGCTAAACGTTGTCAAAGCACGACATTAGCCAATAAATCCGGATGGGAATTGTTTGGAGCAAATTCTGCTTCTCAGTTTTATGCAGCAAACACTCCAAATGCTGCCGGAAATCACACCAACTCGGTAAGTGTTTGGGCTACTTATAATGAAGCAAGCACAAATACCTGGGTACATTTAGCATTGGTGATTGACCGGATTGGCGGAAAAATGTACGAATACATCAATGGCATTGAAAAAGCATCATCAGGAATAAAGGATATTTCTTCCTGGTCGGCTAACAACCCTTTTGATGTTTTTGTAGGATGCGGAATTTCCGGAGCAACTACAGCCACTCCATCCAACTTTTTCAAAGGTAAAATTGACAATCTGCGTTTTTATAAAAGAGCTTTATCAGCAACAGAGTTGGTAGATGATATGAGCTCAACTGTTTCAGCTTCAACTCCTGGTTTAGTGGCAGCTTACGATTTTGAAAACGTGTCAGGCATAACCGTAGCCGATATTACAGGGAATCATCCGGGTACCTTGGTTAACTTTTCACTGACCGGTCCTGTGTTAGTGACGACTGCTACCATTGAACAGGATAAGAACTTTACCGGAAGAGGAAATAAAAATGAAGTTCTTCTAAAAGCCATTTTAAATACTTCGGGTACAAATGACGCTGATATCCATACAATCAGACTGATGCTCAATGGCACTTCCTCTCTTTCGATACTTGAAAACGTGAAAGTGTACACCACCGGAAACAGCAACAAATTTGATTCACGCAATCCTTTGGCTGTTTTGCTGGGTTCGGCTACGCCGGCAAATGGTGAAATTACTATTGCTACCAGCGGTAAGCTTGTTCCAGGAGCGAATTATATTTGGGTAACTGCCGATATTGCCGCTAATGCTCCGGAGGGTTCGATAGCTGATGCTACACTTGTATCCATGACCACTTCGAATGAAACTTACACTTTTGTTGCCGGAAATCCTGCCGGTGCCCGTGAAGTGTTGCTTACCCGCAGTTTGTTGTTTGGCCCCGGTGATTTCGGTTCGACCAACTACCGTATTCCGGCTATCATCACTGCTGCCGATGGTTCGCTGGTAACGCTTACTGACAAACGTAAATATAATTCGGTAGATTTACCTGAAGATATTGATATTGTGTGTCGTCGTAGTACAGATGGTGGTAAAACCTGGTCGGAACCTGTAACCGTGGCTCTGGGAACCGGACATGATAACGGCTATGGCGATGCTTGTATCATTAAAACAAAAACCGGTAAGTTAGTGGCTGTGT
>JAQVNN010000083.1 GCA_028703105.1 Paludibacter sp.
GCAGCATATTTTTTGGTTTTGTTTTGCGACATAAAGTTACTGAATATCAGTGACTTTGCCAAATTTGTATGCTGTTTTTTTCTTGTAAATCAGCAAGTTATTTTACTTGCGAAAGTTCAATTAATTAACTCCAGTGCATAATAGTCAATTACCGGTGGAACTGATTTGGCAACACGCAAATCATTCAGGTTGGAGCAGGCATAAAAAGCTCCCGTACCTATTGTGTTTACGTTTTGCGGTATGCTTAGGCGGTTGATTCCGGTACAATATTCAAAAGCATATGCGCCAATTTCCTGTACTGATTCTCCTATATTAATTCCTGTAAGATTGAGACATCCGTCAAAAGCAGCGTATCCTATGTATTGCACAGATGTTGGTATGGAGTAAGTTCCTGATTTGCTCAACGGGCACAAATAAAGAAGATCCTGGTTCTTACTGAATAATACGCCGTCTGCAGCACAAAAAAATTCATTTGCAGCATCAACCGTAAAACTGCTGATGCCGGAGCAGTTGTAAAATGCATATTCTCCCAGATAAATTAAAGATGCCGGAAGATGGATGTTACCTATGATGTTTTTGCAGTTATTAAATGCACCGGGATCTATACTTTGTATGCTTGCTGCTAAACTGATGTTTCCGGATTTACCTGTAGGGCAAATGAGAAGTCTTTCTTTAGATTTTGAATACAAAATGCCATTTTCAGCGAAAAAATATTGATTGAGTAAGTTAACGGCAAAATCGCTAATCTGACTGCAACCATAAAAGGCATAATATCCGATGTAGTCCGTGAGTTGTGGTATGGTCAGACTACCTGATAATTTAGAGCAGTTGTAGAAAGCATGACTACCGATCAGTTTCACTGTATTGGGGATGATGAAAGTACCTGTTTTAGCTCCCGGACAAATGAATAATGTGTCAATATTTTTGCTGTATAATACATCGTTGGAAGAAGCATAGTACGGATTAGCGCTATTCACCGAGAACGATTTAAGATTATTGCATTCAAGGAAGCAAAAATTTCCCAGATCTGTCAGTGTCGCCGGGATATTAATGGTTCCGGTTAAATTATAACAACCATAGAAAGCTCCGTCTCCAAGTGTTTTAACGTTGTTCGGGATTGTTAGATTTCCGGATATACCAGAACAATAAGCAAATGCATATGTGCCGGTTGAGTTTAATGAGGCTGGAATTGTTACAGCAGTCAGGCTGTAACAATTTTCAAAAGCTGAATTGGCGATATGTTTTACCGTTGATGGGATAGTGTAACTACCTGTTTTCGCATTTGGGCAAACCAACAGGGTATCCTGCGTTTTATTAAACAACACGCCTGATGTACTGCTAAATTTTGTATTTGAATTGTTAACAGAAAATGAGTCTAATGCATAACACCCGTAAAAAGCATATTCAGCAATTGATTTAACAGAAGCCGGAATGATTATGGAAGTTAGATTCCAACAATAATAGAATGCCAGATAACCAATCGATTCTGTATTCCCCGGTAAGTTTACTTCAGTCAGTGTTGGTTTATATGATAATAAGACGGGGTTATAGAATGCATAGGCCGGAATCTCATTTGCGGGATAGGATGTCTCTACTCCCGGATTGGTACCATCTGTGCCACTATAAGTTTTAATGTTGGCATCGATAAGGTTTAAGGTGGATAGTTTTTTTATTTTGTCGCGTATGAACGCGAAATCTCTGGCATCAATATTCCCTGAGACTGATAATGTGATGAGATTTGTTTGTTCAAATTTGCTGATAAATCCGGAAAGTGTTCCCGGAGTTGTGACATCTACTGATCTAGAAATCTGTGCGTGTAAGGTCAAAGCACTGATAATCCACAGTGTGAAAATCAATTTTTTTTTCATGTTTCCGGGTTTTATTTTATAAAATTTTTTCCCAGATATTGCTGGAAGTTTTCTTTGTATTGTTCTCCGATGGGAATGAATTTTTTTTGTTCAATAAAGATCCGGTTTTTTTCTACTGCCTGAATTTTCTTAAGATTTACAATAAATGATCGTTGAACCCGCATGAACTGATTGGTAGGAAGTTTTGTTTCCATGTTTTTCAGCCGCATGAAAGTAGTGATGCTTTCTCCTTTTTCCAAATATATTTTAATGTACTCATTGGCACTTTCGATATACAGAATTTCCGATATGCGTATTTGAATCATTTTGAAATCAGATTTCACGTAGATATAATCATCAATATGCTGATTGTTTTTTTGCACCTGCTGCTGCAGTACCTTCTTTTGTTTTTCTTCTTCAATCCAGAAAAAAGCCACTTTATATGCGGTCCCGGTGCCGATGACGAGTAACGCGATGGCTAAATTTTGCAGGAATTTAATTTCATTAGATGACTCAATTGATTTTTGAGGTAGTTTAAATCCTGCTGGTGCTGGCATCTTATCAGACAATTCCATAGGAGGCATGCCGGGACCAAGTTCCATCGGGGGCATCCCGGTAATCCTGCCGGCGCTGTATCTGCTTTCGATGGATAAACTGAAACATATTATCAGCGGAGTAATTGCCAGTATTATCAGCACATATCTTTCGTATTGTTTTTTTTTAAGTAGAAGAGGAATGAGCACATAAATGTTGAGTAAGAAAACCAGCAGGAAGGCTCCGGTTTTTATCCAGGATACAGCAATCCGGGTCCATATCAGTTCCCCATTAGATGATCGGTTTGTAAACAGAGGAAATAGAAAGATAATCAGCCATATCAAAACAAAAACGCCTGTTTCAATGAAAGCATAATTGAATTGTTTTTTTTGCTTGTCCGACATGTTTTGTTTGCTAAGTTTGATGCAAATATAAACTTCACTCCCTTATATCACAAATAAAATCAGTAAAAGCATTTGTTTTTTCAGTAAAATCCTTTCAGATTTAACACTTGTATGGCTGTTTGATAACCAAGATCAAAGATTTCCATCACTTTGTCGGTCTCAAACAGATCGAAATCGTAGATGTTTTCAGGTTCAATGATGATGTCGCATATCTCCTTGTCTGCGATGGTGTTTGCTCTGAACATAAAATGATAGGTGCGAAAAGCTACATCCATGATGTTGACCTTGTATTTTTGGGCAACGAGTGGACCGACATTGACTCCGATAACCAAATCACAGTCTTCCCGAATAGTTGAGACGGGGAAGTTTTTTAACAGACCGCCATCTACATAATAATTATTTTTGATTTTTTGTGGAACGAAAAGCACAGGAATACTACATGATGCGATAACTGGTTTTAGTAGGTCTCCTTCAGAGAAGGTTTCGGGAACACCGGTATCGAAATTTGAAGCAACAATTTTGAATGGGATGGTCAGTTCTTCAAAAGTTTTAGCCTTCAGTTTTTTCCCGATAAACCTGGCAAAAGGAGCAATGCTGAAAAATCCGCCTGCAGGCACATCCAGCTTTGTCATTCTTTTAAAACGGATATCTTCGAACATCTGAGCTATTTCAAGAGGTTTGTATCCATCCGCATACAAGGCCCCAACTATGGCTCCGGCACTTACTCCTGAAATAATTTCCGGTTTGATGTTCAGTTCTTCCATCGCCATCAAAACTCCGGCATGTGATATTCCGCGAATTCCGCCGCCGCTCAAAGCTAAACCGATTTTATAAGCCATGTTTTTTACTGGTTAGTGGTCAGTCGTTAGTGCTTAGTTGGCCGTGTATTGTTGTCGATGACTAATTTGCAGATAATTAACCACTGACCACAGATTAAATAGAATATTGCGAAAATTTCTCCATCACCTTGTCGTAATATGTTTTCGATACGGGAATATCAGGGGCATTAGGCGCATCAAGCTCCAGAAAAATACCGATTTTGGTTTTTCTGAGCACCTTTACTTTATCAAGATTGACGATATAAGAACGGTGGCAGCGGACTAGAGGAGTCTCTTTTGTCAGGTTCTCCTCCATCCATTTTAATGAATTTCTGATCAGAAAATTGGCAATTCTTTCTTTGTTGATGTAATGAATGGTAGCGTAGTTATCAGCAGAATCAATGTAGATCAGGTTATCCAGCATGATGGAAATTTTCAGTTCTCCCTTTTCGTCGGTAAAACCAATCAAACCTTTTTTGGGAATTTCTGTTGGTGTTGAGGCTGTTAGCCTTTCATTTAACAACCGGTTTTTTTCTTTCCATGAGAAATATAAAAACGACATGGTATAGGGAATCAACAAAACCAAACTGGTGTTAATCGCCGAGTTTTTTAACAGAATGAAAAAATCCCTTTCTTCGCCACCCTTCGGAACAAATTTTGAGAATAAGGCATAAAAAAGGGACATAGCAATGATTTCAGCGAATACCCATGTCGCGTATTGCAAGTGGTTAATCTCATTTTTTTTTGTGTATAATCCTAAAAATAAGCGACTTATTACCACTACAAGCATGCCGGTAAGGATTATCAGACTTGAAAAAAAGAAATACGTGAAGTCTGATATTCCCTTGTACCAGTCTCTGGAGCCAAATGGCTGAAAAATATTAATAAACAGCAGAGCAAAAAATGCCGTAAACAATATCATATGTATGGTATTGTGCTTTTCGAGCAAATAGTAAGGAATTTTTTTGTCCACTTTGGTTGTTTTATAATTTTGAACTTCGCAAAGGTAATTTTTTATATTCATTAATGCAAGATATTAGCCCCGCGAAGATAATTTTTTGTCCCTGCATGTGTTTTTTTGTCCCGTATTTAATTTTTTGATCCCTTATGATAGTTTGATTTCTCGAAAAATTGTCGTAATTGTTATCATATGTTTTCTTTGTAAAAAAAAGATATGTCATACTCAGCTCGTTTTCAGGAACTTTCATCTCAGTTTGAAATAGGAAAAGATGTGGAGATAGAAAACTCAGACATTTTAATCCGTTTTTTTCCTTTTAAGAGTCGCCGGTCTTTTACGGGAGTTTCCGGAGAAATAAATTCTTTTATTATTTCTGATTCAGTAAAAGAAAATGAGGTGTTTGAATTTCCGGTGTTTGTACAATCAAGTGTAAAGAAATATAACGAGGTAATTCTGCTTTTGCACGGCTTGAATGAGCGCAACTGGTCGAAATACCTCCCCTGGGCCGAATATTTGTGTAAGCATACCGGTAAAGCAGTGTTGCTTTTCCCGATTGCTTTTCATGTAAACAGAGCTCCTCACACCTGGTCTAATCCCCGGTTTTTGCAGAAGATGCTGGACTTGAGGAGAAATCTACATGGGCAGGATCGTTCGCTGACTTTTGCTAACGTAGCCCTGAGTGAACGCCTGACTGACAATCCTCAACGTTTTTACAGTTCCGGGCGTCAAAGTTTTGATGATATTGTAAAATTGATTACAGATATCAAAGCCGGAAAACTCCCTTTGTTTGATAGAAACATAAAAATAGATGTTTTTGCTTACTCCATCGGGGCATTTTTGTCGCAGGTACTTTTTTTGAGCAATCCCCATGATTATTTTTCTGAATCGAAGCTTTTTATGTTTTGCGGAGGGAGTATTTTCAACTCGATGTATGGTGAATCACGGAGCATTATGGATAAAAAGAGTTACGAAAAATTGTTTACCTTCTATCAGACAGGTTTTTGGGCAGAGAAGATTGCAATAAAAACCGGAGATGATGTGATGGCAGCTTTTTACAGCATGCTGACTCCAGACAATGACAAAGCGAAGCGGATGAATATATTCAAGCAGATGAGACAAAGAATTGCAGGAATTTCTTTGGCGTTTGATAAAGTGGTTCCTTATCATGGTGTGGTGCAGGCATTAGGACATGATTGTGCGTCAAAGACCATCACCCTGCTTGATTTTCCGTATGAATATACGCATGAGAGCCCGTTCCCTGTGACAAAGCAGGTTGATAAACAGGAAGTTGATGAATCTTTTTTGCACGTGTTTCGTCAGGCAGCCGGCTTTTTAGGCAACTAAATTATATAAACAGACTCAAGTTTCTAATGTGACTTATGTGGTTAAAGTAATTATTGTGTTTTATTTTAGCCCGATTTCGCGGATGACTTCTTCCGGTGAACATAATTGCTGAACACCTGTTTTCATGTTTTTTAACATGACCTTGTTTGCATTCATTTCATTTTCTCCCACGATGGCCACAAAAGGAATATTTTTATTGTCAGCGTAGCTTAGCTGTTTTTTCATTTTGGCCGGTTCGGGATAGATTTCGCAATTGATGCTGTTCTCCCTGAAGGTTTTCAGCCAGGGAAGGCAATACATCAATTCATTTTCCCCAAAACTCACAAACAGTACCTGCGTTTGTTCTTCGGATGTTTCCGGATAAAGATTAAGTTGATTCAGCACATCATAAATACGATCAGCGCCGAATGAAATACCCACGCCGGATACCCCCGGCATACCAAATACACCGGTCAGGTTGTCGTAGCGGCCTCCTCCGGTGATGCTGCCAATCTCCACATCCATTGCTTTGACCTCAAAAATGGCGCCCGTGTAATAGTTTAGCCCGCGTGCAAGAGTCAGATCCAGTTCCACCTTTGTTTGAATTTGCATCGTTTCGCAGAGAGTGAAAATAGTTCCCATTTCTTCAACACCATTTAGTCCTGTTTCGGACCCGGCCAGCACGGATTTCAGCCGATTCAGCTTTTCTGCATTTGTCCCGCTGAGTTGGAGAATAGGTTGTAATTTATCAATTGCATCCTGTGATATCCCTTTCGAAGCAATTTCTTCATTTACTTTTTCCAGACCGATTTTGTCTAATTTGTCGATGGCAACAGTAATGTCGGTTATTTTTTCTGCTTCTCCAATGATTTCAGCTATACCAGACAGAATCTTGCGGTTGTTGATCTTGATCACCACATTGATTTTCAAGCGACGGTACACTTCATCCACAATCTGAATCAGTTCCAGTTCGTTCAGCAAGGAATCACTTCCCACCACATCCACATCACACTGGTAGAATTCGCGGTACCTGCCTTTTTGTGGCCGGTCGGCACGCCAAACTGGCTGTATCTGGTATCTTTTGAAAGGAAAAGATATCTTGTCGCGGTTTTGCACCACGAAACGTGCAAAGGGGACGGTCAGGTCGTAACGTAAGCCCTTCTCAGCAATTTTGTTTGTTAATTTAATACTGTTTCTTTCAAGTAATTCAGCGTCGTTTACGTTGGTCAGAAAGTCACCTGAGTTTAATATTTTAAACAGCAGTTTATCCCCCTCTTCACCATATTTTCCCATTAAAGTGGATAGGTTTTCCATGGCCGGAGTTTCAATTTGCTGAAAACCATATAGCTGGAAAACTGATTTAATGGTGTTGAAGATATAATTGCGATTAGCCATTTCCTGTGGTGTGAAATCGCGGGTTCCTTTCGGTATGGAGGGTTTCTGGGACATGTTATTGCAAATATAGGTTTAAATTCATGCAAAGATAAACTTTAACATCATATTTTGAAAAGATATTTTGAACAAAAAAGGCATCTCAAAAAATTGAAACGCCTTTTTAATGAGATTCGTAATGAAATTATTTTCTGATTCCCAACTCTTTGATAATAGCACGGTAACGTTCGATGTCTTTCTTGATTAAGTAATCCAACAAACGACGACGTTTTCCTACCAGCATCACCAAAGCACGTTCTGTACTGAAATCCTTTTTGTTTTGTTTCAAATGTTCAGTCAAATGGTTGATACGGTACGTAAACAATGCGATCTGGGCTTCTGCAGAGCCGGTGTCAGTGTTTGATTTGCCATGTTTGGCAATGATTTCCTGCTTTTTTTCAGCTGTTAAATACATGATAATGTGTATAAATGATTAATAAATAGAATTTAAGCCACGGAGGACTTGCCTTCATTTTTTTCAGTGCGCAAAGATAATAATAATTTGGTAAACGACAAATAACATATTAAATATTAACCACATTAGTCTTTCAACGCCCGTAGCATCTCTCTTTTCCCCGGGGGCCCCGGAATTCGTTCAACAGAAAAACCTGCTGCCTGTAAGGCGCGCCGTACATTTCCTTTGGCACAATAGGTGGTTAGAATAGCCCCGGGGTTACAGCAGTTGTATATCATCCTGAATCGGTCCTCCGTCCACATTTCAGGTTGTTTTTCGGGAGAGAAAGCATCAAAATAGACCAAATCAAATTGTCCGGATAATGTCATCGACGAAAAATCTTCCCGGATTTTATAGAGTTCAAATTGCGGGGTAAGTTGAATATGGTTTTGCCAGGGTGCGGTATGCAATTGGTAAAATGTGTCCTTTTTATCCGGAGCTAATATGTCCGGATAGTTTAATAAACAGGCAGAGGCAACTGACAAAGGATAGAGTTCAATCGCCGTGTAATGCGTTTTTTGAAAAGTGGATGATGTTTCAATCAGGGTCAGAAAAGCATTTAATCCTGTTCCGAGACCAATCTCCAGTACATGCAAGTGGTCTTTTGTTTGCTTCTTTAACCCGGACTCAATGAAAATATGGACTGATTCCTGTATCGCGCCGTGGATGGAATGATAGGTTTCGTTCAGCTCGTTGTGTCGAAGTGAATGAGAACCGTCTTCGGTGAGGATGAGGTTTTCCAATGTGCCAATAATCTAATGTTCCAATATGCCAATGTGTTGATGATAGCTAAGGTCAGAACGTATCTTTATCTTTCGAACCTTTTCATTGGTACATTGGCATATTGGAACATTTGCATATTAATAATTGTTTTTCTTTTCTTCGAAATAAGCTTGTGGATGGGTACAAGCGGGACAAACTTTCGGTGCATTTTTGCCTTTGTGTACATACCCACAGTTGC